>JAFAFV010000022.1 GCA_023423285.1 Bacteroidota bacterium | reverse complement strand
GTGTATCTATATCATGGAAGAGAATTCGCTCGGATGCATATCTCAAATACTCGCAATCTACAATGACTATATTTAATCAGGCTGAAATACCTGCAGCTCTTACTAAAAACCTTTCTCCAAATCTTTTTTTAATACTGTCAATAGCCTGGTATAGCGCTATATCTTCCTGCGTATCTTCAAAAAGATCAATTTGTTTACAGCCAGGTATGAGTTGTGTGAACCGGATGCCTATCAGCCTGATTAACTGCCTTCTTTCATACAATTGGTCAAACAGGTTTTTGGCTTCTTTCAATAATATCTCATCAGAATTTGAATAGGGAATCGTTTTCTGTTTGGTATAGGTCTGAAAATCGGTGTACCTGATTTTAACCGTGATGCACCCCGTCAGCTTGTTTTGTTTTCTTAATTCATAAGCAATGCTTTCCGTCATTCGCGTTAGCTGTGCTTTCAAAAAATCCACATCAATGGTATCCTGCTGAAATGTATTTTCTGTGGAAATGCTTTTTTGTTCCCGGTAAGGAATCACCGGGCTTTCATCAATACCATTCGCCCGCCGCCATAGTTCAGCGCCGGATTTGCCCAACAGGTTTTGCATCAGTTCCACGGGAATTTCGCTCAATACCTTCACTGTTTCTACACCCATCTTTAAAAGCTTGTAGCCCGTTTCTTTACCTACGCCCGGGATCTTCATAATACTCAGCGGCGCTAAAAAACCTTTTTCATTTCCAAAAGGAATTTCAATCCTGCCGTTTGGTTTTACTTCATTGGTCGCCACCTTGCTAATCAGTTTGTTGCTGGCAAGACCAAACGTAACCGGCAAACCACTTTCCCTGCGAATATTCTTTTTTAACTCATCGGTAAATTTTAAACAGCCAAAATACTTATCCATTCCCGTCATGTCAATATAAAATTCATCAATACTGGCCTTCTCATACAAAGGAACGTTATGTGCAATGATATCCGTTACCAGGCGGGAATATTTACTGTATTGCTCATAGTCGCCACGCAATACAGTGGCGTGGCGGCACAACCGCAATGCCGTACTCATGGGCATGGCAGAATGGACGCCAAATTTTCTGGCCTCATAACTACAGGCAGCCACCACACCACGACCGGAAGTACCGCCAATAAGTATTGGCTTTCCTTCAAGTTTGGGATTGTGCAGTTTTTCCACCGATACAAAAAAAGTATCCAAATCCAAATGAGCGATATGCCTGTGTGCATTATAAGTCAGCATAACTTCTTTTTTTGAATCCTAACATTTGTAAATAAGAAACCTCAATACTATAGGCCCCAAAATCTTCAACGACTTTACCAGTGATCCGGTAAAAGCCTGTTGAATGTAAAGGGAACCTGGCGGCTATGTCCGGGAAATGTACCGTATCAATCCAGTCCAGTTTGCTATCCACGAAAGTGCCAAAAAACATATAGTCTTTATGCTTCGTGGTTACATGCTTGCGTGTAATAAAATATGCGAGCACCGTAACCTTTTTGCCTAAATGCAATCGAAGGTCTTTTGCAGCCACATATTTTGACGGGTCATCCTCCACCAGTTCAAAAGGATTGGTTAAGGGAAACCCTAAAATTTCCATTTGGTCGTACAAATCATCAATCCGTAAATCCACCAGTTCCGGTAGTTCAAATTCAACGGGCTTTTCCTGAAACATCGTAACCACCCCTTCAGCTACTGGCTGGCTTTTCTTTTGCAAGAAATTCGCTTCCCATAACAGTTTCTTTTTTGACTTTTGGGTAAACCCGAATGCGCCCACACTTATCAATGTATTTAATTGCTCCAGGCCCGGGTTGATCCTTTCAATAAAATCCTGCAAATGCAGGTAAGGGCCATGTGTAGTTCTTTCCTCTAAAATTTGTTCGATTAGTTTATCCTGCAGGCCTTTGATATGTATAAAACCGGCATACACTGTATCGCCATGGATATTGGTAAATTGATCACTTTGGTTGACACAGGGCGGATGGATATCGCCGCCCCATTTCAGGAGCTCTAAAAAATACAATTCCCTTGAATAGAACCCGCCAAAATTGTTAATGACCGCCACCATGAACTCTTTAGGATAATACGTTTTCAGGTAAAGGCTCATATAACTCTCCACTGCAAAGCTGGCGCTATGCGCCTTATTAAAGCTGTAACCTGCAAAGCTTTTCATCTGCCGCCATACCTCTTCAGCAAGCTCCCCGGGATGGCCAATTTTTTCACAGTTGCTCATGAACTTATCGCGGATCATATTGAACTCGTTCATACTCCTGTACTTGCCGCTCATGGCCCTGCGCAGAATATCGGCTTCGCCTAAGTCGAGCCCGGCAAAGTAGTGTGCGATCTTGATAACATCTTCCTGGTACACCATCACTCCAAAGGTTTCTCCCAAATGCTCTTCAAAAAGCGGGTGTAGGTATTGTATATGCTCCCGGTTATGGTAACGGGTGATGTATTCCCGCATCATGCCGCTTTCAGCCACGCCGGGACGTATAATAGAAGATGCAGCCACTAACGTCAGGTATTCATCACAGCGCAGTTTTTTGAGCAGGCCGCGCATGGCAGGGGATTCAATATAAAAACAGCCGATCGTATTGGCTTCCCTGATCATGCTTTTAATACGCCCGTCTTTTTTAAATTTCTGGAAAGCATGGATGTCCACATCAATGCCCTTGTTTTGCCTGATCAGTTCCAGGCAGGAACGGATATGCCCCAGGCCTCTTTGACTAAGAATATCAAATTTATTCAACCCGATATCTTCTGCCGTAAACATGTCCATCTGTGTTGTCGGGAACCCTTTTGGCGGCATGAACATGGCCGCATAGTTGGTCATAGGTTGATCTGCTATTAACATCCCACAGGGGTGCAGGCTCATGATATTGGGAAACCCATATAGTAATTGGCCATACTGCAAAATCAGTCTTTGTATATCGTCCTGCGGTTGCCGCGACTGCTGCAGGGCTTTGATCTCATCGGTTGGCAAGCCAAATACTTTTCCCAGTTGCTGAATCACGGCATCATGTTTAAAGGTGGATACAGACCCTAACAAACTCACGTACTGTCGGCCATATCTTTTAAAAACATAATCCATCACTTCATCCCTGTCCGTCCAGCTAAAGTCGATGTCAAAATCCGGCGGGCTGGTGCGGTGCGGGTTTAGGAAACGTTCAAAAAACAAGTTGAGTTCTATCGGGTCCACATCAGTAATATGCAGGCAATAGGCGACGATGGAGTTGGCGCCGCTACCACGCCCCACATGGTAAAAGCCCCTGCCTTGCGCATATTTTACAATATCCCAGTTAATCAGAAAGTAGCTGTTAAACCCCAGATCGTTGATGATCTTTAATTCTTTCTGTAATCGCTCCAGCGCCTTTTTGTTCTTTCTGTCATACCTGGTTTTAAAACCATCCAGCGCCAGCTTTTCAAGCAGTACCCGGTCGTCTTCTGCAGAGCCGCCAAAGGTTCGTTTTGTTTTATCCAGGTGAAAATCCATTTCGATATGGCAATCATCCATCAGCCGGTAAGTATTGGTGATCAGTGCCGGATGATCCCTGAACTTCTCCAGCAGTGCAGCCGGGCTTAAAAAAAGTTCATCTTCTGAAGCTTGTGCCCCCGAAGGTAATTTTGATAAGAGGATGTTTTTATCAATGCACCTCAATAGCCGGTGCAGGTTATACCGTTTTTTGTCCTGGAAGGTCACGGGGTGCCATACTACAAACCTGTCTTCATTTCCAAAATAACCATGGCGGCGCAGCAAATGCAGTTGGCTGTATTTGATGCCAACGCGTTCATTGCTCATCAAACCGTTTACATCCCTTGTGCCTAAGGGGTAGATCACAAACCCATCCCAATTATTGTCGAAAAACCTTAAAGCATCATTGGGTTCGGGAAAATCTTTCCCGGTAGTTAAATGATCTGTCAAAAAGCGGTTGATCCATTCCAGGCCCTTATTATTAGCCGCTATCAGCAGGTACAGCAATGCATCTCCATTTCTAATTTCGGTACCCGTGATGGGTTTGATATTGTCCTTTCTGCACAGCTTTACAAACTCCCAGGCATCATAGGTATTGTTGATATTTGTCAGCGTAAGCGCTGTAATCCCTTTGTCAACTGCTGCCTGAATGAGTTCTTTTGTACTAATGGTTCCGTACCGGAGACTGTAATATGTCTTGCAATTGATATACATTTGCTAAAAACTAATATTTTTAGCAATATTATCCAATGTTTTTAGTATTTCAAAAAGTTTATTTTAAAATTAGG
>JAFAFV010000012.1 GCA_023423285.1 Bacteroidota bacterium | reverse complement strand
TCAACACCCAGGGCCAGTAAGCCACCGGCAGTTAACGCAAATGTAATAAGAACGCTGTAAGTCATTCCTTTGAACCAACTGCGCAAATTCAAACCCATTGTTTCTAAATCTTTGTTTGCTTTAGACGGGCCTTTGCGCGGAACAAGAGATACAATTCCTTTCACATATTCTTTGGGAGTTGCTGCTAAAAAAAGCCCAAGGAAAAATACCGTATACAGGTCGCCTAAAAAACCAAATGTGCTGGTAAAGAATTTTTTAAACATGCTTCCCATATCACCGTTAGCTCCGCTCTGTTGGTTTGCTTTCGGGTTTTTTGTGGTAGTGTTTGTGTTGGCTACTACGTTTGTAGCTGTGTCGCTTTTTGCTAAATCTTTGGCTGAAGATGTTGTAGAATCTTTTACGGGAGTAGTTGGTTGCGAACCGGCTTTCGTACTATTATTAGTAGTAAAATATTTTCCGGCAAAGCTGTTCAGTATGGGCGTTTTTTTAACAACACGTCCTACTTTTTCCTTCATTTCCGGTAGCTTTTTCTGAAAGTCTTTAGCCTGATCATCAATTGTAGCACCAACAAGCCAAAACAGGGCCGTAGCAATTATTAAGCTAATAAAAATGGAAATTATATAGCATAAGAGATCTTTCCATCCTGTCCATTTTTTAATTTTATCAGAGATGATTCGCAAATAAACAGCCAGAACCACTCCGGCAATTAATAGCAGACTTACATTAAAAGTGTAAATGAAGACACCTATTATTAGCAGGCATAAACTGATGATGCCTGTGCCAGCCCATACTTTTTCATTAAAGGATTTTGTTTCCGTTTCATTATTCAAGGACTTCATCTAAAAAATAAGAGTGTTTTATATAAATATAAAAAAGCTGTCCTAAAGAACAGCTTTTTTATTTAAGATTACAAGTTTTAAACTCTGCGGTTTCTGGTCAACATGCTATAAATCCACAGTAATAAAACTGCGCCACCAACTGCAAAAAGAAATCCTTTGAACGTCCAGTTGCTTGTAGGTTCGCCTAAAATAGCGCTACCAAGAAAGCCACCAACAAATGCTCCGGCAATACCGATGAGAATTGTTACAATCCATCCACCCGGATCTTTACCGGGGTGTAAAGCTTTTGCAATGGCGCCTGCAATGAGGCCGAAAATGATCCATGATAAAATTGCTCCCATAGTTTGATTTATTTAGGGTTAAATAATCGATTACCCTAACAAACATTAAAAAACATGCCAAAATCAGGATTAGGAGAAATTCAGCCTAAATCTTATACACAATAATTTATTGTGTATAAACAGTTTGAATATTAAACAATATTAGGAATCTGTTGAGCCTGCAGCATAAGGTCTGCCAGCACGATAGCGGTATAAGCTTCAACAATAACCGGTGCGCGTAAAGCCACACAAAGATCATGGCGGCCTTTTACAGAAAATGTTTCTATTTCATTTGTTTGCCAATTCAGGCTTTCCTGCTCTTTGGGAGTAGATGCAGTAGGTTTTACAGCAATCCGAAATACAAGTTCATTGCCATTTGTAATGCCGCCTACAATACCACCCGCATGATTGGTTTTGGTAATGCCTTCCATATTCTGAATGGCATCGTTGTGTTCAGAGCCAAACATTTTGGCAGCCTGAAATCCTGCTCCAAACTCAACGCCTTTTACTGCAGGTATGCTAAACATAGCATGAGCGATTAATGACTCAACCGAGTTGAAGTGTGGTTCGCCCAATCCAACAGGCAGCCCCTTTACCCTGCATTCAATAATGCCGCCAACTGAGTCTTTGGCTTCAATAGCTTTTTGCAAGCCGGCTTCAATGCCCGGCTCGCCGCCAACTTCAATAATGTTAGCTTCAATCAAAATGTTTTTCAAGAGTTTTTTTGCAATCACACCAGCTGCTACAAGCCCGGCAGTAAGCCTGGCGCTAAAATGCCCGCCACCGCGATAATCTTCAAAACCTCCAAACTTTTTATGAGCCACAAAGTCTGCATGGCCCGGTCGTGGAATACTTCTGAGTTTATCATAATCTGCACTGCGGGTGTTTTTATTTTCAATATAAATCATGATGGGAAAACCGGTCGTTTTTCCATTGAACACACCACTTTTCAGTGCCGGTATATCTTCTTCCTGCCGTGGTGTGGCTCCTTTTTGTGTGCCTCCTTTGCGGCGTTCCATATCAAGCATAAAATCTTCAACAGGTACATCAAGTCCTGCCGGGCATCCGTCAATTACCACACCCACACAGGCGCCGTGTGATTCGCCAAAAACCTGTACCTTGAAAATTTTGCCAAATGAATTCATGATTTGAACTAATTATTTCGTGTCTTTAAAAATTTGCTTCATCGCTTTAATGTCAATCAGTCCCGCTACATCAGCCCCTAAACTTTGAAGATGGTCATAAAAATCGGGATAGGATTTATTGATGGCTCCGGCTTCTTCAATAATTGTGTTGCCATCAGCTTTCAGAGCAGCTATGGCGCATGCCATGGCAATTCTATGGTCGTGCCTTGAGTGCACTTTAGCGCCCTTTACGCCTTTGCCGCCATGCACCATCATCATGTCATCTTCAAGCTCTATCTGTACGCCCATTTTGCCAAATTCTTCCTGCAGGGTCACTCCGCGATTGCTTTCTTTATGGGTAAGCCTGCTCACGCCTTTAATTTTTGATATGCCTTTGCAATAAGCAGCAAGAGCCACAATGGGCGGGAAAAGATCAGGGCAATCCGTTGCGTCAAATTCAAAAGCAGTCATGCTGGCCGGATGAATTTGAATGCCTTTAGCTTCCATGGCTATACCTGCGTTGGCAGCCATCAGCATATCAACAATTTTTCTATCAGCCTGAGTGCTGGTAAGGCTAAGGCCTGTAACATTTATGGGGCCGGCAATAGCGCCTGCCACCAATAAAAAAGCGCCACCGCTCCAGTCGCCCTCCACGGTGTAGGTAACTTCTTTTTTCCCGGTATTTTCCTGATAGGCTTGCAATACATTTTTATCAAAAACAAATTCCCGGTATTCTTTATTCTCAGGTACAGGCAGGCCAAATTGTTTCATCACATCCAGTGTAAGATCAATATAAGGCTTGCTTTTAAGGTTGTTCACTCTTATGTAAGTATTGCTGCCTGTTATAAACTGGTGTGGTGCCACCGCATAGGCAAATAGCAGTCCTGTTAAAAATTGAGAACTCAAAGAACCGTCAATTTCAATATCCTTGGGATTTAACGGGCCTTGTATAGTAAGTGGTAATAGCCCTTTTTTTGATTTGATGGCAACACCCAACTGAGGGAAGATCTTGTCAAAAAAATCAAGCGGGCGCGTGGCGAGGCTGCCTTCCCCGGTAATGGTAATTTCGTTTTTACAAAGCGCAGCAATAGGGGTGAACATGCGAATGCTAAGCCCGCTTTCACCGCAGTGAATCTTATCTTCTTTAGAAGTAATGCCATCAGCCTTTGATAAAAAATTACTTTTTATGGAAATAGTGTCCAGATCAACCTGGCTTACAATTGCGCCCAATCTTTTAATAATATCAATTGCGGCTTTATCGTCATTGCTTTGGCCTGCATTTTTAATAAAACATTTTTTGGTTGACAATAAAGCTGCAGCACAAGCACGCTGCATCGAGCTTTTTGAAGCGGGTGCTATGATGCTTCCGTTAAGAGTTGAAGGATGTATGGTTACTTTCAAAGGATCAATTTTTAAGTGATTCGTACAGATTAAATCTTACCGGTAAAGATCATGCATTTAAGCTGTAAATCATCTTTTCCAGTTTTTTCAATTCAACAGCCTGCACAATAGCCTGGCCTGTTTTTTTTAACAGTACAAAATTCATTTCTTTCTTTTCGCGCTTTTTGTCCATCTTCAGCACTTCAAACACTTTCTTTTTATCAAAAGCCGCGTAAGTTGGTAAATGATACTGTTCCAGCAAATTTACAACCTGTTCGGTTTGCGTAAAGCCTGCCAGTTGTTCTGACAGGTGGCAGGCATAAGTCATGCCAATGGAGATAGCCTGTCCGTGCAGTAATTCGTATTGTGTTTCGATGGCGTGGCCCAGCGTGTGGCCAAAGTTCAGCAGGCGCCTCTGGTCTTTTTCAAACTCGTCTTTTTGAACCACTTTTATTTTGATCAGTGCATTGCGCCGGATCAGTTCTGTAAGTAATGCTTTGTTTTTTATGTACGTTTCCAACGAAGTTTTTTGCAGTTGCCTAAACATGGCGGCATCTTTTATACACGCATGTTTGATGATCTCGGCAAAGCCGTTCTCCCACTCGCTTTGCGGTAGCGACTGCAACAGTGAAACATCATGTAATATAAAAGCTGGTTGCCTGATGATGCCCACCAGGTTTTTGTACACGCCCACATCAATACCATTTTTGCCGCCAATAGAAGCATCAACCAACGCAAGAATACTAGTAGGTATGAACCCAAAGCTGATGCCACGCATGTATACCGACGCTACGTAACCTGTAAGATCTGTAATAACGCCGCCACCAACGCCAATTAAAACAGACTTGCGGTCAGCCTGCATTTCAATCAACGTTTCAATAACGCTGTCAACAGTTGTCTGAATTTTGAATGCTTCGCCTGGTTTTAAAACAATACAGTTATACCCTCTGAATTTATTTTTGTGGGCGTCAAAAACATTTTCATCTGTAATAATGACGGCCGATCTTTTGTCAACGATACTTTTTAACTGGTTGAAAGAACTATCAAAATAAAAATCAGTTGATGCGTTTGAAAATTTAAAATGCTGAACCATTGTATTGGATTGATGCCATTAGGCTTATGATGTGAACTACTGTGGGATCATCCTATGCAGTTCCGATAATTATCGAAACAACAAAGATGATATTAGCGCTGTAGTTGGTAAAATAATTCATAAAACAGAACAGCTACTAAGCATCCATTATTTTTTTCTGGTGGTTGATGCTTTCTATATGTAGCGCGTCAAGATATTTATTAATGAAATCGCGGCTAAGGCCCATTCTTTCACCTTTTGCAACCGTCATTTCTACAATCTCGTGCCACCTGCCGGGTTGTAAAATAGTGATGTTGTTATCTTTTTTATACTGTCCGATCTGGTCTGCAATTTTCATGCGCTGACCCAATATCTGCAGCAATTCATCATCAAGGTTGTTGATTTGCTGGCGTAATTTTTCAATCGCTTTTTGAAACTCAACGTTGGTACTGTCTTCTTTTCTCCAAATGAGGGTATTCAAAATCTCACCCAGTCTTTCTGGTGTTATCTGCTGTTTGGCATCGCTCCAGGCATTGTCCGGGTCAATATGGCTTTCAACAATAAGGCCGTCAAAGTCAACGTCTATAGCTCTTTGGCACATTTCCTGAATATCGTGCCTGTTACCACAAATATGTGATGGGTCAGTAATCATGGGCATGCCAGGATAACGAAGTTTCATGTCAATAGCCAGGTGCCACATAGGAGCATTGCGGTATTGTGTGTTGCCGTAAGATGAAAACCCGCGATGGATAAGGCCAATTTGTTTGATGCCCGAACGTGCAATTCGTTCTACAGCACCGCCCCATAATTCAATGTCTGGGTTCACCGGATTTTTAATCAGCACGGGTACATCTACGCCACGTAGAGCGTCTGCCACCTCCTGCATGCTGAAAGGATTTACGGTGGTACGTGCTCCAATCCATAATATGTCAACGTCAAATGTAAGAGCATCCTGCACCTGCTTGGCAGTAGCCACTTCGCAGGCAGTTAGCAAGCCGGTTTCCTGCTCAGCTTTTTGCAGCCAGGGCAGTCCTTTGGCGCCAATTCCTTCAAAACCTCCGGGTCTGGTGCGTGGTTTCCATATACCTGCACGAAGTACATCAACCTTGCCGGTTGCTGCCAGTTGTTTTGCTGTTTCAATTACCTGCGTTTCGCTTTCGGCGCTGCAGGGCCCGCTAATAATGATGGGCCTTTTGTTCCAAACTGCATTTAGTTTTTCCTTAGTTGTTCTTTCAATTACCATTGTTGCAAATTTAATGTTTTGTGTGATGAGCGCCTTAACGGGCCAAAGTATCACATTATTTTAATATTCTTTTTATTTTATTGGCATCTATAATGAGCGCTTTTAAATTATGTGCATCTTCTTTTTCGATGTATTCTTTAAACCTTGACAATTGAGCAATATGCTCAGTTAAAACATCCAGAATGTTTTCCCTGTTTTGCATAAAAATGGGCACCCACATGCTGGAGTTACTTTTGGCCAGCCTTACAGTGCTTTCAAAACCTGCTGATGCAATATTGAAAATGGCACTGTCTGCTTTTTCTTTTTCAAGAACCGTGTTTGCCAAAGCAAAGGATGTGATGTGTGAAATATGGCTTACATACGCCACATGCAAATCGTGCGCTTTCGCATCCATTTCTATAATACGCATACCAATTTTTGTATACATTTTTTCAACCCATTGTACGGCATCGGCATCGCTGTCTGCACGGTTGCATATGATCACAGCTTTACCTTCAAAAGCGCCGCGCACGGCTGCTTTAGGCCCGCTGAACTCTGTTCCCCACATAGGATGCGTGGCTACATATCTTCCCCGCCTTGGATGCCCGTTAACTGCGTTTATAATATCAGATTTTGTAGAACCCAGGTCTATTACGATCTGATGGTCTGTTTTATCAAGTATTTCCGGAACCAGTTTGCTGAGCGTGCTTACAGGAGTAGCCAGTATGATCACATCTGCCTGATGGATGGCTTCCTCTAAAGGTAAAATTTCATCAACCAGTTCATCTTCCAGCGCTTCGCGGGCATGGTTGGGGCTGGCTTCCACGCCAATTAGTTTTGAAGAAAGTTTTTTTTCGTGCAATTGCAAGGCCAATGAGCCTCCTATGAGGCCTACGCCAACGATCGCTATTTTTTTTCTGTTATACATTGTTTTCAATTTCCTTTTTCCGCAGCAGAAGGAGTGCTGATTTATTTATTTATGGTGTTTTTTATTCTTGTTATGGCTTCTTCAAATCTTTGTATAGAGCCGCATAGGCTGATCCTGATGTATTGGTTTCCTGAACTGCCAAAAATGCCTCCCGGTGTAATAAATACGTTTGAGGAGTATAACAATTCATCTGCTATTTCGTAACAGTTTTTGTACTGCTGAGGAATTTTTGCCCATACAAACAGGCCCACCTGGTTGGTTGAATATTGACAGTTGATCAGATCTAACAATTCAAAAACTTTTTGCCTGCGTTGGCGGTAAACAGCGTTTACTTCGTCATGCCATTCTTTTCCCAGCGTTAATGCTTTTGCTGCAGCAAGTTGCAGTGGTAAAAACATACCACTGTCCATATTGCTTTTAAAGCGTAATACTTCATTGATCCTTTCGGCAGCGCCACAAAGAACACCTACACGCCAGCCGGCCATATTGTGCGATTTGCTGAGCGAGTTCAGTTCTAAAGCCACGTCTTTAGCGCCTTTTGTTTTTAATATACTTACGGGCTCATCATTTAATATGAAACTGTAAGGGTTATCGTGCACAATTAATATCTGGTGCTTTTTAGCAAACGAGATGAGTCGTTCAAACACCTCTTTATCAGGTTTCTGGCCTGTAGGCATTTGTGGGTAGTTGACAAAAAACAGTTTTACACGGCTCAGATCGTTTTGCTCAATTGCAGCAAGATCTGGCTGATAATTGTTTTCTTCTTTCAGGTCATAATCCATACACACTCCACCTGCAATGGTTACATTGCTTCTGTAAGTAGGATAGCCGGGGTTTGGAACCAGCGCCATATCGCCTTCATTCAGGTATGTCATACAAATGTGCATGATGCCTTCTTTGCTGCCTATAAGTGGTAAAATCTCTGTGTTGGGATCTAGGCGTACATCATACCACTTTTGATACCATTCTGCAAATGCCTGGCGTAGCACTGGGCTGCCTTTATAATTTTGATAGCCGTGCGTATTGGTCTTTAACGCTTCTTCATACAAAACATTTACTACATCAGGGTGGGGTGGAAGGTCAGGACTGCCAATACCCAGGTTGATAATATTTTTACCCTGCTTGTTCAGCGCATCAATTTCTCTCAGTTTTGTTGAGAAATAATATTCGCCCACATTGTGTAATCTTTTCGCTACTTCCATATGCCTTTATTGTATACTCCGTAAATTTTTATTTCTTCAATCAAAGGCCTGATCTTTTCAATTACCCTTTGAAATTTTTTCATATTGTCAAATTCCATATCTGCATGAAACTGGTATTTGAACTGAGAGCCAGGTATGGGAAAACTTTGCAGCTTGGTAAGGTTCATACCGTGAATGGCAATCACGCCCAGCACACGCGCCAGGCTGCCTTCTTTGTGAACGGTTTGAAAGTTAATAGAAGCTTTGTTACCCGTTTGTTCTTCTGTAATATCTTGAGGCCTTTTTAATACCAGAAACCTGGTGTAGTTTTTTTTTAGCGTTTGAATTTTTGGCGCCAGAACTTTGAGTCCATATATTTCTGCCGCTTTGGTGCTTGCAATAGCAGCTATGGATTTGCTTTTATGCTTTGCAATATGTTTAGCGCTTAAAGCGGTATCCTCGCTTTCCACCAGTTTCCATTTGTATTGATCCAGGTATTCGTAACATTGTTGAAGCGCCATGGTATGTGATTGCACCTCTTTAATGTCTTCCAGTTCCACACCTTGGTTTACAAGCAGGTTTTGATGAATTTGCAGATACACTTCACCAACAATGGTAAGATTGCTGCCTTGTAACAATTTATAATTAGGTAAAATACTTCCGGCAATTGAATTTTCAATTGCCATTACAGCGCCGCTTGTTCTGTTCGCATCTTTTGCCGCAGCAATCAGTTCTCGAAAGGTATCGCAGCATTCAACTGTAACGCTCTTTCCAAAAAACATCTCAGCCGCCTGCTGGTGAAAACTTCCCTCATAGCCCTGAATGGCCATATGCTCCGCTGTATCGCTTTTAGCTTTGTTCATCAAAATTTGATTAAAAAAAATCCCGGCCACTTTCTGGCCGGGATTCACTATGTTGTTCTATTTTAAATTACCTTAAATGGTTTCAACAACAGATGTCCCGGCTCTTTTCTAAAATAGAAAAATGTAAAATAAAACCAGGTATAAAATATTGTTGATCTCATTGCGGTGTCAAATATATAAAAATTTAATAAAAAAGATTCAATTCTTTTATTTTTTTCTAAAAACGCTAACGCCTGTTTGATGATTGAAAATAGTATTGAATAGAATATTAATTTTAAGAATCGGAGCTCACTTTTTTATCGGTTCTGATCTTATCTGCTAATGCATGACCGGCAGATGCTATCTTACCCTTTACTTTTTTAATAATGCTACCGGATTTTAATTCTTTGTTTTGCGTAGTTGTTTTCTTGCTTTTTTTCAGTGGTGCCTTTTTTTTCTTAGCAGGCGATCTTTTTACTGCACTGCTTTTCCTGTTTGCAGCTTTCGCTGCTGTTGAGTTTAATTCAGATGCTTCTGGGTTTTCTGTAACCAGTTTTATTACCCTGCTTCTTTTTTTAGAAGGTGCAGTGCCGGCCTTTTCTGCCGTATCTGTAGCAGATTTTTTAGATGTTGATTTTGTCATATGTGCATGATTTTAAATTTGTAATACAGGAAAAATCCAAAAACCATACCATCAATTTAGGTTCATTTAAAAGCCAATGTTTCCCCGATTTCTTATATTGCACGCATGAAATTGGATATATTAGCTATTGGCGTGCACCCTGACGATATAGAGCTTTGTTGCGCAGGCGCATTGATTAAAGAAATTCAATCTGGCAAAAAAGCAGGTATTGTTGATTTAACACAAGGAGAACTTGGCACCCGCGGTACGGCTGAAACGCGGTATGAAGAAGCAGCAGAGGCCGCACGGATTATGGGCGTTTTGGTACGGGAGAATTTAAAAATGCGTGATGGCTTTTTTAAAAATGATGAAGAGCACCAGTTAAAGCTGATACATGTACTGCGTAAATACAGGCCAGAGATTGTGCTGGGTAATGTGCTTAAGGACCGTCACCCTGATCATGGCAGAGCAGGCAAACTGATCAAAGATGCCTGTTTTTTATCGGGACTTGCGAAAATAAAAACCCTTGATGATGACGGTAATCCGCAGGAAAAATGGCGTCCACGATATTTTTTTCAATATATGCAGGACTGGTATCACGAACCTGATCTGCTGATTGACATTACTGAAGTGATGGACATTAAGTTAAAAGCGATAGAAGCTTACAAAACACAGTTTTATACAGCAGAGAGTAATGAAATAGACGGTCCTGCAACTTATATTTCTACACCAGAATTTATGGACAGCATTACGGCGCGTTCGCGCATGCTTGGTAAAAGAATTGGCGTAAAATATGCCGAAGGTTTTATGAGCGATAAGCAGATCGGGCTTAAAAATTTTAATGCTTTAATTCTAAACGAAACTTAACAGTTGCTTGTGAAAATTTTTAAGTAACAACTAATATTTTTGGTTACTTTTGTTCAGCAATAAAACAAAAATTTGATAATGTCGTTTCCAAAGTTTGCAGCTACACCTCCACCTTCTTTTCACACAGTTTTAAAAAACAGAATTTACGGTTACTTTGAAAAACAAGGTATACGGACTACCGGAAATTTACGTTTATATTCAAAGGCTTTATTTTTAGTAGCAGGGTTTTTAGGGCTGTATATTCACCTGGTATTTTTCACGCCGGGCGCATGGCAGGCCATTTTTGAAACCATACTCCTGAGCCTTTTTACAGCTGCCATTGGTTTTAATGTCATGCACGATGGTGCACATGGCAGCTTTAGCAGCAAAAAGTGGGTCAACACACTGGCCGCATCAGCTTTTAATTTTTTAGGCGCCAATACCTTTATGTGGAAAATGAAGCATAACGTAATCCACCACGCTTATACAAATATTGACGGTGTGGATGATGACCTGGATGCGAAACCATTTTTAAGATTGTGTGAAACGCAAAAGTTTTATAAGATTCACAAGTATCAGCATTTATATTTCTGGGTCGCTTACTCCCTATTGTATCTTTTCTGGATTTTCTTTACAGACTATAAAAAGTATTTTAGAGGGAAAGTTGGTGATATACCATTGAAAAAAATGCATTTGCGGGATCATCTTACCTTTTGGGGCTTTAAGCTGTTCCATATTTTCATGTTTGTAGCATTGCCCATTTTTATGGTAGGGTTTCAATGGTGGGTGATCGGTTTTCTGGTTTATGGGCTTGTGGCAGGATTTGTATTAAGTGTTGTGTTTCAAATGGCACATACTGTTGAACACACTCATTTCCCGATAGTGAACCCTGATACCAACAAGCTTGATGATGAATGGGCCATTCACCAGTTAAAAACAACTGCCAATTTTGCTACTAAAAACAGATTGGCCACATGGTTCATGGGTGGGTTGAATTTCCAGGTAGAACATCATCTTTTCCCTAAGATATCTCACATCCATTATCCTAAAATCAACCAGATTATAAAAGCTACTTGTAAAGAGTTTAACGTAGATTATATTGAATACCCCAGGGTGCGCAGTGCATTCAAATCTCATGTGGCGTATTTAAAAGAACTGACGGTGCCTCATCATCACCATCAACATGCAGCATAAATATTCTAAAATATTGCAACAAAAGCCGGGTCAGTATTGATTCGGCTTTTTTAGTAAAACAGATAAAATTATCATAGAATTACTTCAATGTATATAAAATAAAAAAACCGGCTTGAAAAAGCCGGTTGTGTACCGCGTACGGGAATCGAACCCGTGATTCATCCGTGAAAGGGATGCGTCTTAACCCCTTGACCAACGCGGCATATCTCGTTTTTGGGAGTGCAAAGATAGGGGGGCGATTAGTTATATCCAAAAAAAAGCTTAAATAGTTATTTAACAATTGCGTGTGATTAAAATCATGTCTCTTCTTGCGGGGCATTGCTTTAAAGTTGCTAACTTTACGCCTCCTAAAAGTTCTTACTTAACTAAATTATACAAAAAAACTATGAGCAAAGTAAAAGTTGCCATTAATGGGTTCGGCAGGATCGGACGTTTGGCATACCGCAAAATCTACGATCAGGAAGGTATTGATGTAGTTGCAATCAATGATCTTACCAGCCCCAAAGTATTAGCACATTTATTAAAATATGACTCTGCCCAGGGCCGTTTTGAAAAAGATATTACTTATACCGATAACTCCATAACCGTTGATGGTGATGAATTTGCTGTATATGCACAAAAAGATCCTTCTCAAATTCCCTGGAAAGACCATGATGTGGATGTAGTATTGGAGTGCACCGGTTTCTTTACCGATAAAGCAAAAGCCGAAGCACATCTTGCTGCCGGAGCTAAAAGAGTTGTTATTTCTGCACCTGCCACAGGCGATTTGAAAACCGTTGTATTTAATGTAAACCATGATATTTTAGATGGTAG
>JAFAFV010000225.1 GCA_023423285.1 Bacteroidota bacterium | reverse complement strand
TCCTGCATAATCGGTTCCTCAATGCTGCGAATTTCAACAATTGTTGGACTGATGAACCGTTGCTCTTCGTTGTATTCGCCTCCATAAATGATATTGGCATTTGCCAGGTAGCCCACCAGCCTTTTATAATGCTGCTGATTAATAATGCGGCCAAAATCATAACTGTCTTGCACATTTGCTCCAAAAAAAGCAGGGATGGTTTTTGTTAACTCTCTAATTAATTTTTCTGTTACCGAATGATGCACCAACAGGTAATCCGGCGCAATACACATTTGGCCGGCATTGGAAAATTTGGTGAAAGCAATACGCTTTGCCGCTACACTCAGGTTGGCGTTTTCGGTGATCACGCAGGGTGATTTGCCGCCCAGTTCCAGTGTAACAGGCACCAGTTTTTCTGCCGCCATTTGATAAATCTTTTTCCCAACTCCTGTACCACCGGTAAAGAATACGTGGTCAAACGTGAAGTTCTCCATCATTTCCGGCACCACCAAAGCGCCATTCCCGGTGGTGCAACTAACGTATTTTTCATCAAAAGTATCGGCAATCAACTCTTGCATTACTTTTTCGGTGTGCGATGCAAATTCACTGGGTTTCAGCATCACGCAATTACCAGCGGCAATAGCGCCAATAAGAGGCACCATAGATAATTGAAAAGGATAATTCCACGGCGCAACAACTAGTACCACCCCCAATGGCTCGGGCATAATATAGCTTTGGCCGGGCATGTTGATGATATTTGTAGGCACCTTTTTGGGCTTCATCAATTTGTTCATGCGTTTTAAAAAATAATTGATCTCTGATAGCACCATACCTGTTTCCGTAAGCCACGCTTCTTCAGGGCTTTTATGCAAATCTTTATACAGTGCATCACTTATATCCTGCTCATGCTTTAAAACAGTTTTTTTTAATTTTTGCAATTGCTCTTTTCTAAATTGATAAGGCTTTGTAGCGCCTGATTCAAAGTAGTTGCGCATCAATTGCAGGTTTGTAACAGTAACGCTCATGTTCTATTTTTGCTATGTGATAAAAATACACAAAAATGTCTGACGAATATTTTATGCAACTGGCGTTGAGGGAAGCGCAAAACGCGTTTGATGAAGATGAAGTGCCGATTGGCGCCGTAGTGGTGCAAAATGGTAAAGTGATCTCACGCGGCTATAACATGACAGAAAAGCTGAACGATCCAACCGCACATGCAGAGATGATAGCACTTACCAGCGCGTTTGGCAACATGGGCGCCAAGTATTTACCGGACGCTTCATTATATGTAACCGTAGAGCCTTGTGTGATGTGCGCCGGCGCACTGTACTGGAGCAAACTTGGCAAAGTGGTGTGGGGCGCTGCAGATATTAAAAATGGATTCAGCCGTGTGCAGCCGGTAATATCGCCCTTTCATCCTAAAACTAAAATAATAACTGGCGTGCTTGATAAAGAATGCGCCACGCTAATGCAGGCTTTTTTTAAAAATAAAAGATAAAGCCACCCGGGTTGGATGGCTTTAGATCTTTAATTGTGGTAATTAATACCCTGGGTTTTGTTGTGATGCAAGCCCAGGATTGGTGTTAATCTCAGACTGTGCTATTGGTAAAATTGTTTTGTAAAAAGTGCGGTCAATAGTTTTAGGCCTATGCTGCATGGTTACGCCCACGTGTTCATCATTAAAGGTAATAGACTGATTGGTTCTCAGCATATCAAAATAGCGTTGGCCTTCGCAAATAAACTCTTTGCTTTTTTCATCCAGAATACTTTGTTCGGTAACAGTGGCCGCTGTTACTGCAGGCAGCGCGGGCGCTCTTTTGCGAATGGCGTTCAGATAAGTGGCCGCTTTTGCCGCATCGGGACTGCTTTTTTTCAGCGCTGCTTCCGCGGCTGCGAGGTACACTTCAGAAAGTCTGATAACTTTAATGTTTACAGCGGTGTAAGGGTCTTTACCATCGCCGCTTTTTGCTACTGATCCCACGTATTTGTAACACGCGCCTTTACGCGTAGTAGAAAGTTCATCATTAGTCATAATGCCCCATCGTACATCTGTGGGATCCTGGTTCAGCCTGTTTAAATAATAATCAGATGCAATAAAATTCCCCAATGCATTGCCATCGCGATTGCGCATGTAGTAAAATCCTAAAGAGCCTGAACCCAACTCTCCCTGGTCTTTTGCCATGATCAGCTCAAATATAGATTCTTTACCAAACTGCGTAGCCCACGATCCTACCCACTCAGCGTTGGTATAAAGCGAGTACGCGTTGGAAGTAATGATCTCTTCAGCAGCAGCAAACGCGCTGTCGTAATTGCCCATGGTAAGGTACACTCTTGCCTGAATAGCCCTATTGCCATAATAATTGATGAAACCATTACTCTTTGTTTTGGGAAGGAGTGGCAAACCGGCTTTAAGGTCGCTGATGATTTGCGTGTAAACTTCTTCGACCGTATTTCTTAAGGGCAGCGCACTGGCACTGAGTACTTCTGTTACAACTGGAACGCCTAAAGCGCTTTTATCTTGTGTGTAAGTTTTGCCATATAACCTTACCAGGTCAAAATGCAATAAAGCCCGAAGTGTTAATGCCTGGCCTTTGTAATTATTAAAATTAATGGTGGTACCGGCAGTTTCCAGCGTTTCAATACCACTGATGATATTATTTGCCTGCAGAATGGAATTGTAAATATCTGACCAAAAAGTGGAATAAGTATTGGTATTTATCGAGTGGTTAAAAACGTACATGGCATCCAGCCCACGGCCCTGCGATGCAATCGTTATGTCTCCGCCCTTGGCATCGCCGTAGATCATAAAATTTCTGCCATAATAGGTAGAGCGGATCATGGTACGCATCAACCCGTTTACCATTACTTTGGCATCATTAAGGGTAGTGATGGTTTGACCGGACTCGGTAGAATTGCTGGGCTTTACGTTCAGAAAATCTTTGCCGCATGATGCAAGCAATATGCTGAAAGCAAGGAAGCCTGTTATATGTATTTTTTTCATTAGTAAAATTTTTTAAGTTTTTGAAAAGCTTATTTGCTCCAATTAAAAATTCACTTCAATGCCAAAAGTATATGTTTTTCCAAAAGGCATTTCCCAGCCTCTGGATCCGTAATTGTTCACTTCAGGATCGGCCCATTTGAATTTTGAAAAGGTAAGCAGGTTAGTACCATTGAAGAAAACCCTTGCACCACCAATGTTCACTTTGCTTAAGATAACCGAAGGAATATTATAAGCGAGGTTCACATTTTTCAGGCGCAGAAAAGTGGCATCATGCAAATGGCGGCTGCTGCGTGCAATACCGTCTTCGGGGTCATTACCGCTGATCTTTGGAAACAAAGCATTAGGATTGTCAGTCGTCCACGCTTCCTGATAAGCATAATAGGAACGCGGCCTTTCCCAGTAATAACCATCTTCTGCTACATCTCTGGAACCAGCATCAAATAATAATCCGCCGATTTTATAAATAAAATTAAAGCCGAGTACAATACCTTTATATTCCACATCTGTATTAAAACCTCCAAACGCCTTTGGCAACGGCGAGCCGGTGATTATCTGTTTTGCTTTAGACAACGCATTGGTGGCACCACGGCCATTATGCAGAAAATCTCCATCGGTGTCATCATTTGTATACCAGATGGGTTTACCGTTTGAAGGATCAACCCCGGCCCACTCCTGCGTGTAGAAAGAATAGATGGGTTCTCCTTTGCGGTATATAAACTGCACCCTGGCATCGCCTCCGGTAGGATCGTTCCAAATAATATCGGTACCGCCATACAACTCCAGTACTTTAGAGGAAATGATAGAGGTGTTTGCGTTGGCCGACCATCTGAAATCATTTCTTTTAATGATGTCTCCACCCAGCGATATTTCCCAGCCACGGTTGTTCATCCTGCCAATATTGCGCAGTGTGGAGCTAAAACCCGTAACTGTGGAAATGGGCACATCCTGCAACAGGTTGCGGGAGTCGCGGTTAAAATACTCAATGGTGCCGTACAGGCGGTCTTTAAGCAAAGAAAAGTCTACACCCACATTGCTTGTGATATTTTCTTCCCAGGCCAGAAATTCATCACCTACCTGTGTAATAATACCACCTGCATCGTTATTATAATTATAGCCAAATGATGCCAGCGACATCCAGCCAAAATTTTCAGAAGGCGTAGTTCCGTTCACACCATAAGAAGCCCTAAGTTTCAGCATATCTACCATTTCAACATCTTTTAAAAAGATTTCGTTCTTGGCATTCCACGCACCGGAAACCGACCAGAAGTTACCCCATTTGGTGCTTGGGCCAAATCTTGAAGAACCATCGCGCCTGAATGATGCGGCTAAGAAATATTTTTGATTGAAATTATATTCTGCTTTAGAAAGATAAGACATCATATTATAACCCCAGTAATAGGCGCTGGCATCTTTGATACCGGCAGTGGCTACTGTGTGTAAGGCGCTCGATGGCAGGTTGGACCCACTTGCATAAGCATAATCCGTATGATTTTTCTCAGCCTCAAAACCACCCAGCACGTCCACGCCATGCAGTCCAAACTGGTTCTGATAATTTAATGTATTAGAAGTAACCAGTTTTTTAAGATTGGTGCTGTATTCAAACACTGTTCCCTTAGCAGTGGCGCCGTAAGTGGTGTGATAATGCAGCGGGCTGTAATAAAGATGATCTTTTACTTCAGCGTTATCAAATGAGAAGATGGTTTTAGCTGTTAAAGAAGGTAACAGGTTAAAGGTTAAAGATTCTATTGCCGACATACGCAGTGTTTTTGACCAGTTTTCCCACTGAGTATCGTAATACAATGGATTATAGCCAAGAGAATTATATCTTGTAGTGTAAGGCAAACCCGTTTTATAATCTGTTGGCCAGTAGAAGGGGAATAAAAGGTTGCTGGACAGATAGAAATAGTTGGTACCGGTGTTGCGCGAATCATTGTAACCGCTTTTGTCATTAAAACTTACATTGATGTTTGAACCAAACTCTAACCATTTGGCAATTTTTTGCGACAGATTCAGTCGGCCGCTGATACGGTCAAACTCATTGGTATAAGCGCGCCCTTTTTCTTTTGTGTAAGATAAAGACGAGTAATAACGGGTTTGAGCATTGCCGCCGCTTACAGAAAGATCATTGGTTTGGTAAATGCCTGTTCTGAACAGGGCATCTTCCCAGTCAAAATATTTACCATCCCTGTTTTCCACGCCATCGGTTTTACCAACAATATTTACATTTTCATACAGGCCTGTGCCATTGGTAGAGAAATCATAACCGTGAATGCCAAATCTTGTTTTCATACGGTTAAGGGCATATGTATTTGCCTGGGCATCTGTTTCGCCCGCCGTAGTGCGGTAGTCGTGAAAGATTCTGTAAAAATAATTGATCTGCTCCTGCGGCGAAGCGGGTTTGTAGTTTTCTGTAGCCCAGGTAGGTGTCATTCCTATAGAAGACCTGAACGCAAGCTGAGGCTTCCCAATCTTCCCTCTTTTTGTTGTAATCAATACCACGCCATTAGCAGCTCTGGAACCGTATAATGATGAAGCAGCGGCATCTTTTAAAACCGTTATAGATTCAATATCATTGGGGTTAATCGTGCTCATCACATTATTGGTGGTCAATATCTGGCCGCCTAATTGTCCAACACTGCCTGAAACAACAGGAACGCCGTCGATCACATATAAGGGTTCGTTCGACGCGTTCATGGAACCGATACCTCTTACACGAATGGCAGAGGTGGAACCTGCCTGGCCCGATGTGGTAGTAACCTGCACACCGGCAAGCCGCCCTGTTAAAGCCTGTTCAAAAGACGGCGTAGGCACATCTCTGATTTTTTCAGCGCTAATGTCGGCAGCCGCACCGGTGTAACTGCGCCGGGTAGTGGTTCCATAAGCCACCACAATCACTTCATCCATTGATGAGGTTTCGCCCGATTGCAGCACAATGTCAAAATTATTGCCGGTGCCCACGTTTACTTCTGTAGCAATGTAGTTGATCGAAGAAACGTTCAGAATAACATTGTTGCCGGTAACAGTAATAGTAAAGGCCCCGTTGTCATCGGCTAAGGCTATATTTCTGGTGCCGCTTTGCTGAACGGTTGCACCAGGCAGTGGTTCTCCTGCACTGTTCTTTACAGTGCCACTAACCTCGCGTTGTTGTGCCAGAAGATGAAGGGGCATAAGCAGGCAAACAATGCAAAGCAGAGGGAAAATTTGTCTCTTCATAAAATTTGTTTTGTTGATAGTGTTAAAAATAAGTTATGAAATTGTAAAAACAAGAAAAAATTGCAAACTCCTGCATAAACTATTATAATCGTTATGCCGATTGTAAATCTGGCAGGAGAAAAGTATGAGGCACTAAATTTGTGGTAACCAAATGGAAAACAATTTATTAATCAATTTAAAACATAGAATTATGGCATTTACACTACCAGCCCTGCCTTATCCTAAAGAGGCATTAGAGCCGCATATTGATGCGCAAACAATGGAAATACATCATGGTAAGCACCACCAGGCTTATGTAGATAATCTTAATAAAGCGATTGAGGGGACCGAGCACGCCGATAAATCTCTTGAAGACCTGATTAAGAGTGCGGGATCTATTTCTCCAGCTGTAAGAAATAATGGCGGCGGGCACTGGAACCATAGTTTCTTTTGGGAAATTATTGGCCCTAATGAAGGTGGAGAACCTACAGGCGTGCTATCAGAAGCTATTAATGAAAATTTTGGTTCATTTGAAGCATTTAAAGAGCAGTTTAATGATGCCGGCGCTAAAAGATTTGGCAGCGGCTGGGCTTGGCTGATTGTAAAAGACGGCAAACTGGAAGTAACCAGCACCCCTAATCAGGACAATCCGCTGATGGATGTGGCAGAAGTAAAAGGCACCCCTATTTTAGGCGTAGATGTGTGGGAACATTCATATTATCTAAAGTATCAAAACCGCAGGCCGGAGTACCTGAAAGCTTTTTGGAACGTGGTAAAATGGAATAAGGTTTCAGAACTATTTGAAGCAGCCAAATAATCTGCTTTTATAATTTTACTTACAAATGCCGGCATTTTTGCCGGCATTCTTTTTTAAAAATCAAATTTCGTGTTCAGTTCTCTAAAGTGGCCGTTCATTTGTATTTTTTCGCGGATGGCTTCTTGTTCTTCAATCACTGCCGCAGCATTATCAAAGTGTCTTTTTAAATATTCCTGCCGTTGCTTCTCCTCGCTAAGTTGCAGCAACTCGTATTCCTGATGAAGCGTAAGCCCTGCATGATGAGCGATATCAAATACACTTAGTTCGTTATCAGCCTTTGAAAAATTCTTATTCACGTTCAGGCGGCGGTGCAGGTCGCGCATTTTTTCAACCAGCTGCTTCATCACAGCGTTGTTGCCCCTTTGTTGGTTAGTCAGATAGTTTACAATAGCGCCGGAATATAATTTATCAGGTATTTCTTTGATCACTTCAAGAATTCTGAACACATCCAACCCTTCGGTTTTAATATCCATTTCACCATTATCATAGGTTTTACATATTTCTGTTATATTGATCAATGTACCAAATTCTTTCAGCTTATTGTCAATAACTGCCGGAATACCAAATGGCTTTTTCTTTTCAAAACATTCGTTGATCAGTTGCTTGTACCGCGGCTCAAAAATGTGAAGGTTTAATTGTTCGCCGGGGAAAACCACAATTTCAAGCGGGAATATGGGAATAAAATTCGTCATGCCACAAATTTAAAGATCATGTCATGCAAACCATCATAAAAAAAGGTATAATATTCATTTCATGACACCGGCATAAGACGCTAAATTTGGCGTTTAGTTGAATTATGAAAATATCAGGTTTTTCTTATGTGCGCAATGGATTTGATTATGGCGTTCCTTTCCTGGAATCCATACAGTCTATATTGCCTGTGTGTGATGAGTTTGTGATCACTGTTGGAGATTCAACCGACGGTACGCGGGAAGCTATTGCGAATCTGGGTTCAGATAAAATTAGGATTATGGATACTACCTGGGACATGAACCTTCGCAAAGGCGGAAAGATTTTTGCACAGCAATCCAACATAGCGCTGGATGCCACTACTGGTGATTGGGCCTTTCAAATTCAGGCAGATGAGGTAATGCATGAAAAAGATCTTCCTGCCATTTTGAAAGCTATTGAAACGGAGCACCATCAACCAGAAACGGATGGCTTCCTGTTTCCCTTTCTGCATTTTTGGGGAGATTACAGGCATGTGCAAAATTCAAGAAGGGTGCACAGATTTGAAATACGTTTGTTCAAAAAAAATAAGATCATTCGCTCTTATAATGATTCCCAGGGCTTTCGCATTTACAACAGTATTGAAGCTTATGAAAACAACAGCGAAAAAGGAAAGAAGTTAAAAGTAAAATTATTAAACACGCCCGTTTATCACTACAACGGCGTACGCCAAAGCGAGTTGATGAAAGCCAAAGAAAAAAACTTCTCTTACTTTTATGGGCACGACAGCGGCAACAATACCTCAGCAGAATTTAACTATCACAAAGTGCCGCGTGTGGTAAAGTTTACCGGCATGCATCCAAAAGTAATGCACAAAAGGATCAGCGAATATGATTTTGAATTTGTACACGACAGGTCACAATCTGTATGGAAAACCAAAGACAGAATTATACAACCTGTTGAAGATGTGCTGGGCGTAAGATTTGGTGAATATAAAAATTACAAGCTGATTAAATAATATTTGCAATGAACCTGCTGAACGGAATTAGAAACGGAGAAGTAAAACCCTTATCAAGAACCATTACACTTGTTGAGAACGAACTGGGCAATTACAAAGAAATTTTATTGAACCTAAGTAATAACGACAAACCGATTATTGGGCTTACCGGCCCGCCCGGCGCGGGCAAAAGCACGCTTACCGATGCATTGATTGCAGAAATGGTGGCTGATGGCAAAAAAGTTGCTGTGGTGTGTGTAGACCCTTCCTCACCGTTTAATAAAGGCGCCGTGCTTGGCGACAGGATAAGGATGAGCCGCTGGTATGATAATAACAACGTGTACATCCGCTCCTTAGCAAGCCGTGGATCAATGGGCGGCCTTAATTCAAAGATTATTGAAATAACAGATGTAATTAAAGAATCGAATTACGACATTATTATAGTAGAAACCGTTGGAGTGGGCCAAAGTGAAATTGAAATTGCCGGGCTGGCAGATGTAACAGTAGTGGTGCTGGTGCCCGAAGCGGGAGATGAAATTCAAACCATGAAAGCTGGGTTGATGGAAATAGCCGATGTATTTGCCGTAAATAAAAGTGACCGGCCCGGGGCAGACCTGTTTGTAAGAAATTTAAGATTTATGCTGGCGCCTGCTTTTTCAAAAACCGATAACGAAATCAAGATCGTTTCCACCATTGCTCAAAAAGGCAATGGCGTGAATGAGTTGTACCTTGCTATAAAAGAAGCATTAAGTTTTAAAAAGCAAAATGAAAAAAAAGCCTGGCTTTTGGCAGAAAAAGCTTACCAGCTTGTGCAAAATAACAGAATGAAAGATGTTCAGAAACTGGATATAAAGAATGAGATTGAAAAAGCTTTAAACAATAAAAATTTTAATCTGTACAAATTTGTCAATAATCAATACTTCTGAATTCAAAAAAATTATTTTTGATTGCGAAAGAATGAAAAACCCGCACACAGGTTTGTATCACTTTTGCAAACAACTGGGTGCTGCTTTGTTGAAACAAATTCCCCCTAACTATCAATTTAATTTTTACCTGCCTGAAAATGAAAAACACGTTTTTGGCAACCGCGAAAACGAAGGCGATATTATTCAAAAAGCATTACACAAATTTTTTAAAGCTAAATTTTCAGACTGCGATCTTTGGCACAGCACTTTTCAAATGTCTGATTACATACCGTATAAAAACAAACGCCAGAAAATTATAACAACGATCCATGACCTTAACTTTTTGCACAGCAGTAAAGACTTTAACAAGCAAAAAAAGTACATTAGAAAGGTTCAGAAAACGATTGACAGGTCGGATGTGATTGTGGTCATCTCACACTTTGTAAAAGAGGAAGTAACCAGCTATTTACAATTGCGCGAAAAGCCAATAGAGGTGATCTATAACGGCAGAAACAAGCCACCGTCAGGTAATCTGTTACAACCGGCTAATGTTTTTCAAAAACCTTTTTTTTATACAATTGGTACTATAGTTGAAAAGAAAAATTTTCATGTCTTACCAGCGCTGTTATTGCATAATGATCATGACCTTGTAATCTCGGGCATTACTCAAAGTGAAGCCTACAAACAAAAAATCATTGACGAAGCTGCGAGGCTTGGCGTAAGCAATCGTGTAAAGTTTACCGGCGCTGTTACCGAAGCTGAAAAATACTGGCTACTGAAAAACTGCAGCGCGTTTGTATTCCCTTCTTTGTCAGAAGGTTTTGGACTTCCTGTTATTGAAGCGATGCAAACAGCCACACCGGTGCTACTATCCAAAGCCACCTCGTTGCCTGAAGTGGGCGGCCCTCATGCTTTATACTTTGAAGACTTAAGTGTGGAAGGTGTTAGCAATCTGGCATCAGAATTTTTGGAGAAAGATTTTAGCGAAGAAGATCGTAATAAACTGGTTGCCTGGGCCAGCCAGTTTGACTGGGACAAAGCAGCCACGGCATATTGGAATATATACAACTCATTATTAAAATAACTGCGTCATGAAGGTTTTGCTTGCCGAACTGGGTGGTTCACATATTGAAGTGATGTATACACTTGTACATTTTCTTTATATGAAAGGGCACAAAGTATTTTTAATTTGCAATGAAAGCCTGTCAGAGTTTATAAAAGAAAAAGAAAAAATTTCGGGCATCTTTTTTCTTCCCACTGATATTAAAGGCCCCGCGATGCAGTTACAGGTGCTAAAAAAGATAAATGGTGTTATACGGGACAATCAAATAGACACGCTCATTTTTGGAACGACAGAGATCAAGCCCGTGCGCAACCTGCTGCCTTTTTTGCCATGTATCAATATCACTGGCATTATTCATAACAGCTCAAAACTCAACAACAGCGCTACTTTTAAATATCTGTATCCATTAAGGATCAAAAAATATATTGTACTGGGCGATTTTATACGTGAGCACATTACCAGTCTTCCCAAAGAAAAAGTATTTGCTTACTACCCGGTTTATTTTCCAAAAGCTACTGATACTAAAGTAATAAAACCGGCGCACGAAAAATGGATCATTGTCCCCGGCATAGTAAAAGCTGAAAGAAAAGATTACATACCACTGCTAAAAAAATTATCTGGGCATGGCATGCCTGAAAATATAAAACTGATTTTTCTTGGAAAATTTTATCAAGATGAAAAAGATATCGAAGCATTGGTAAATGATATCAATACAACGAATGAGCAGATCATCATTTTTGATAATTATTTGGATTATGACACCTTTCATACCTATTTGGCAAAAGCAGATTTTATTTTGCCACTGCTGAAAATTACAGAAGATCTTTTTTATAATAACAAGCGCATATCAGGCGCTTTCAACCTGGCATACGGTTACAGGCTGCCATTGCTGCTTCCTGAAACTTACAGGAAGAACACTGATATGGCATCATTTTCTATTTATTATAAAACGATTGAAGAACTATATAAAATATTCCTTTCTGTTAGCAAAGACAACCTGTATGCAAACTCTATTTTTGAAGCATATATAAAAACTGAAAAGTTTAACCTTAATACTATGGCAAATCAACTAATTTCATTCGTTCAAAAATCATCTAAGCCATCACTACTGGAAAGCAATGAGTGAAAATCTTCCAGTAGTAAGTATTGTTCTGTGCGCCTATAACGGCGGGCAATTTATTGCAGAACAATTAAAATCTTTAGAAGCACAAACATACCCCAACATTGAATTTATTTGCTCTGATAACAACAGTACTGACGGTACGACTGCTATCTTAGAAACCTGGTGCCGTAACCAGTCCAAAGCGACTTTTATTTTGCAAACCAATAAAGGCCTGAACACTAACTTTTTTTACGCTGCCGACAAAGCCACAGGCAGCTATATTATTTTTTGTGATCAGGATGACATATGGGTGCCTACTAAAGTTGCAGAACTGGTTGCTTTTTATCACCGGCATCCATCCGCAGGAATGGTGTACTGCCTGTCTAAATCTTTTACAAAAAATCTGCCTGGAAACCTTCTTAACACCGGCCCCATCAAGCGTATTGAAGGAAGCAATATCAGGCAGACAATGCTGATATCTTTTACGCTGGGCCACAACATTTGCATACGCAAAGAAGTATACAACAAACTCCCTAAAACCTATAATGAAATTGTGGCTTACGACTGGTGGATCACCATGGGAGCCATGCTTTGCGGAGGCATTAAATGTCTTAAAAAAAATCTTACTTACTGGCGCAGACATTCAGAAAGCACTACGGATGAATTGAACAAAGGATTATTCTGGCAACAACGAACTGGCTATTT
>JAFAFV010000110.1 GCA_023423285.1 Bacteroidota bacterium | reverse complement strand
TACCAGTACCTCATGGTAATAAATGGCAACAAAGTTTCCATTAAAGACGGCAGCAAAACAACTACCATGTCAGGCCGCTCCAACAAATTGTTTCAACAGATCAACCAGTTGATGATGGATTGCATGCGTGGTACCGTATTTGAAAATAAAAATTTTTCTGTGCGGCTTTTTGAAGACGCCGATACCTATCTTGCAGAGATGACGCCTGTTACATCGCAAATGGCCGGCCTGTTTAAAAAAGTGAACGTGATCATGGATAAAAGCAACTTCCTGGTAAGTCGTGTACAAATGTTTGAACCATCAGGCGACTATACATCCATGAACTACAGCAATCAAAAATTAAATGCCAACCTGCCCGATGCCTTGTTTAACACCAAATAAAAATTACAGGCGCAAAGCCGCAGCAACACTGGTTTTGGTATTTTTGGCTTTTACTTTCTGTTTCTATTCCTGCGCGCCAAAGGCTTATCAACAGTTGGTTCAGGTGGCAGGCAATGCAGCGTGTGTGTATAAATTCCAGCCTCAGTTTGAAAGAGCATTATACCGCGCCACGGTTGATGTGACGGGCAACCATTTAAGCGGTATTTTATTGATAAAGCAAATGCCCAACAGCGCTACAAGGTTACTGTTTACAAACGAGGCCGGCTTTACTTTTTTTGACTTTGAGTTTTCCCCGTCAGGAACATTTACAGTACATTCTATTGTTGAAAACATGAACAAAGACGCTGTAAAACAAACATTGAAAAAAGATTTTCAGCTGATCTTGTTCAATATACCTGCCGGTGTTTTAAAACCATACCGCTTTAAAAACCAAAAAGAAGGTGAAAAATATTTTGCGTATCATGAAGGCAAAGACTATTATTACTACATTACCAATGCAGAATGCTCCCAATTATTGCGTATGGAACGTGGCAACAGCTTAAAAAAAGTAATGGAAGCTTATTCAGGTGCTGTAAAAGATAAGGTGCCCGACAATATTAAAATTCATCATACAAACTTTAACTTTGACATCAACCTCAAGCGCATTTATGACAATCCTGAATGACAATCTTTACAAAACAGAGTCCTTTACAGATGTTGATGGTAAAATTGAAGCAGCCCTTACCATTGATGCCGGTCACGATATTTTTAAAGGCCATTTTCCCGGCCAGCCGGTTCTGCCAGGCGTTTGCATGATACAGATATTTAAAGAACTGCTTGAAAAAGCCACAGGTCAAAACCTGTTTTTATACCAGACTGACAGTAGCAAATTTTTAAGCATGGTTGATCCGCAAGCCACGCCAAATATTACATTCATTATTGATTATACAACTACTGAAGGTTATATTAAAGCCAATGGAATATTAAAAAGTCAAAACGCCACTTTTTTAAAATTAAACAACTGCAGTTTCAGGGTAGAAGTTTAGATGATTTATGAAGAATATCAATTCTTTAGCCCGCCAATTAAATGCGCCACCACATTTTCTTCAATTTCGGTAGCAGTATATGTTTTAGCACTTTTATGCCAAAACTCAAGCCCACGTACAGATGACAATATGTTAAGTACCACCACGTATGGCATCAGCGGTTTTATTTCGCCATTGTCAATACCCGTCTGTACAATCGTTTCCATTTTTTTTACATATTTGCGTCGTTCGGTGGTGAACTCTAAAAGGCTTGCCTGTTCCAAATGAATCCATTCGTTTACCATTACCGAGTATTCTTCAAAGCGTGTAAGCATCATTTGAGTATGAAAGCGAATCAGTGCTTCAATTTTTTGCAGTGCTGTGCCATCAGATGCCTCAAGTTCTTCAAGCTGGCTTTTGCAATCTCGTGCCACTCCCCAAATAATTTCATTTAATATCTGCGATTTGGATTGAATGTGGTTGTAAAGGCTTGCTGCCTCTATGCCGATTTGCTCTCCAAGGTCGCGCATGGAACTGCCGGTGAATCCTTTTTCGCGGAACATTTTTGCCGCTGTTGATATGATCAATGCCTTTTTGGCTGATTTTTTCCGTTTTGTTGACGAACTCATTTTTCAAAGCTATGTATTTTTAATGTAACCCATGGCACTCATTTGCCCTTCATGTCGTGTATGCCACAGCGATCTAAATTATGTAGAATAGCTATGCTGGCTTCTTATAAAACCGTAACTTTGCGCCGATAAATCAGATTAGCTTAGTAACTCCTTATTATGTCATTAATTACAGTGGGCACAATGGCGTTTGATACCATTGAAACTCCTTTTGGAAAAGCCAGTAAAATCGTTGGTGGTTCAGCCACTTATGCAGCCTACGCAGCTGGCTATTTTGTAAAAAACATCAACCAGATATCAATCATCGGCTACGATTTTCCGCAGGAAGAATTAGATGATATGACAGCAAGGGGCATTTCAATGGAAGGCGTGGAAAGGGTAAAAAATAAAAAATCTTTTTTCTGGAAGGGCAAGTACCATGAGGATATGAACAGCCGCGATACACTGGTAACAGATTTAAATGTATTGGCAGATTTTAACCCGCTGGTGCCACAAAAATACCAGGGAGCCGAATTTGTATTGCTTGGCAACCTGATGCCAAAACTTCAAATAAGCGTGATTAACCAGTTGAAAAAAAAACCTAAACTGGTGGTAATGGATACCATGAACTTTTGGATGGAAACTGCCATGGACGACCTGAAGAAAGTTTTAAAACGTGTAGACCTGCTTTTGGTAAATGACGCCGAAGCCCGCCAGCTTACCCACACGCACTCGCTGGTAAAAGCTGCTAAAAAAATTATGGAAATGGGGCCTAAATTCCTTGTTATTAAAAAAGGAGAACATGGCGCCCTGCTGTTTCATAAAAACAAGGTGTTTTTTGCTCCCGCGTTTCCGCTTGAAGATGTGTTTGACCCAACCGGCGCGGGAGATACTTTTGCAGGCGGTTTCATTGGCTACCTGGCAAAAACAAACAGCACCAGCTTCCAAAGCATGAAAAAAGCAATCATCATGGGCTCAGTAATGGCTAGCTTTTGTGTAGAAAAATTTGGTAACACAAGGCTGAAAGAACTGACCAGAGCTGACATTAATAAACGATTGAAGCAATTTAAAGAGCTGACAAACTTCGAAACAACTTTATAACTTATACGAGCGGCTTCCAGCCGCTTTTTTTATACTTTGAAGCCAGGCAACGGCCTGATGCTTACCGGGTTTCTATTTCCATTTACCGATATCATACAACCATCAACATTTTTTTACGCTCTAAAGTAAAATCAACAAAAAAAAAATGACACAACATCAAAAATCTCCTTCACTTTTATTTTGCATTGTAATGGATGCCGTTGGCTACCTGTCGTTTGCTATACCGGGCGTGGGCGAGGTGATAGACCTGGCATGGGCGCCTGTTTCTGCTGCCATTTTTGCAAAAACCTTTGGCGGTAAAAGAGGTATGGTTGGCGGTATTTTCAACTTTATTGAAGAAGCGCTGCCGGGTATGGATTTTGTACCATCCTTTACCATTATGTGGTTTTTAACCAACAAGCTAAACGTTTTTAGCAAAAATAAAACTACCATCATTCCGGTAAAAAGCAGGTAACGCATTTTATCCGGTTTTTAAAAACGAGATTTTTTAAAAACAAATCGAGAAGATGCCGCTACTTTTTTGGCAGATAAACAAGACCCCCTTATTTTTGCAGGCATGGCAATAAAGAAACATACAAAGACTACCAAAATGCATCCTTAAAGGAGGTTATGGATTTGTATGTGCTAAGCATAAATTTTTAACAGGCCTCCCGCAAACAGGGAGGCTTTTTTAGCTCTGTATTTAATAACACTAAAATTAAAAAACACAATGAAAGTTGCAGTTGTTGGCGCAACAGGCCTGGTAGGCACTAAAATGTTGCAGGTACTTACAGAAAGAAATTTTCCTGTTACGGAATTATTACCTGTTGCATCTGAAAAGAGCGTGGGTAAAGAAGTGGAATTTAAAGGCAATAAATATAAGGTAATTGGCATGCAGGCTGCAATTGATGCAAAACCCGCAGTTGCCATCTTTTCGGCAGGTGGAAGTACATCTGCCGAGTGGGCGCCAAAATTTGCTGAAGCCGGTATTACGGTTATAGACAATTCATCAGCCTGGCGGATGGACCCAACCAAACCATTGGTTGTTCCGGAAATTAATGCGGATGTTTTAACTACAAATGATAAAATCATTGCCAATCCTAACTGCTCTACCACGCAAATGGTGGTGGCGCTGGCGCCTCTGCACAAAGAATATAAAATAAAAAGGATTGTGGTTTCCACCTATCAAAGCGTAACGGGCACAGGCAAAAAAGCGGTTGATCAGATGATGGGTGAAAGAAGCAAAGCAGTGGCAGGTAAAACTGATGAATATCCAATGGCTTATCAATATCCTATTGACCTGAACGTGATTCCTCAGATAGACGTTTTTACGGATAATGGCTATACCAAAGAAGAAATGAAAATGGTGAATGAAACCAAAAAAATCATGCGCGATGATAATATTAAAGTTACAGCCACTACTGTTCGAATTCCGGTAATGGGCGGCCACAGCGAAAGCGTAAATGTGGAATTTGAAAAAGATTTTGACCTGGCAGAATTAAGAAACCTCCTGGAAGCTTCGCCCGGTGTTGTGGTGGTAGATGATCTTACTAAAGCTCAATACCCCATGCCTAAAGATGCACACGAAAGAGACGAAGTTTTTGTAGGCAGACTAAGAAGAGATGAATCACAACCCAATACGCTGAACATGTGGATTGTAAGTGATAATCTGCGCAAAGGTGCTGCTACTAATGCTGTGCAAATTGCAGAATATCTTGTGGCCAACAATTTGATCTAGACTTAATACATACACACATCTTTTTTGAGCAGGTAAATACCTGCTCTTTTTGTTTTGCTTTAATTTTCCTGCCACTCAGCATAAGAATCTTTTGTTTCAAACAGCTTAATCTTTACAGGCCTGATGTGTTGAGGAAGATTTTTTTTAAAGACATTCCTGGCATACAGCAAAATATTTTCAGCCGTTGGCTCAAATTCCCATACCACAAGGTTTTCATGCGCTTCAAGTTCGCGGTGTTCAGCTATATAATCTTTCGACAGCACTATTTTATGATCCAATGCCTCTACAATTTCAAGCCCCGCTTTTTTAATATCCTTAAAGTCAAACAAAAACCCCGGCGCGGGTAAATACGCATCACCGGGCTCATCGCCGGCAATGGTTACATGCAACTCATAAGAGTGCCCGTGAATATTTTTACACTGCCCGTTATACCCATGAATGGCGTGGGCTGTTTCAAAATGAAAAACTTTGGTTAGTTGTATCATTACATGTTCCTTTTAAAAATTGCCTGTAAAGATAGTTGCAAAGCGCTAATGTTTACCTGCGCTTGCTCAAAACTATCGCTTTACAGTGCTAAATGCTTACGCTACAATTCTTCTGCAAAACATGATTTTTATCATTGCCATATTTTTTTATTGCAAAGTACCTTTGTCACTCATTAAAACCGCACATGCAATGCGGATCAGAAAATGAAAAAGATTGAATTACTTTCTCCCGCAGGCTCTTTCGACAGTATGCAGGCCGCTATCAATGCCGGCGCCAATGCCATTTATTTTGGCGTGGAACAATTGAACATGCGTACCGTTTCGTCGAAAACTTTTACCATTAATGATATTGCCGAAGTGGCTGAACGCTGTAAGGCAGCAAATGTAAAAGCATACATAACGCTGAATACCGTTATGTATGATCACGACAGGCAATTGCTGCAAACCATTTTGCAGCAAGTAAAATGCACGGGCATCCATGCAGTCATTGCTTCAGATTTTGCGGTAATTGCGCAGTGTGCTGCGCTGGGAATACCGGTACATATTTCCACACAGGCCAACATCAGCAATATTGAAGCCGTAAAATTTTACGCGGGATTTTCAGATGTAGTGGTGCTTGCCCGTGAACTGACGCTTAAGCAAACCGAAAGCATTTGTAATGACATTATTAGGAAAAATATTCGCGGCGTTTCTGGCGAGCTGATGAAAGTAGAGATCTTTTGCCACGGCGCTTTGTGCATGGCCATTTCGGGCAAATGTTATTTAAGCCTGCATACACAAAACGCTTCTGCCAACAGGGGCGCCTGCCAGCAAAACTGCCGCAGGGCTTATGAAGTAAAAGACAAAGAGACCGGCACTGAATTTTTGATTGACCAGGAATACATCATGTCGCCAAAAGATTTGTGCACGATTGATTTTTTAGAGGAAGTGGCAACCACTGGTATTGATGTTTTAAAGATTGAAGGCAGAAGCAAAGGTGCGGATTATGTGCACGTGGTTACACAATGCTATCGCCAGGCTTTGGATGCCATTGCAGACGGAACGTATACAAAAGAAAAAGCCAAAGGCTGGATGCAGGAACTTGAAAAGGTTTATAACCGCGGCTTTTGGGATGGTTATTATTTGGGGAGAAAGCTGGGCGAGTGGACAAAAAATCCAGGCTCAGCCGCCACTGAAAGAAAAATTTATTTAGGCAAGGCCACTAAATATTATCCCAAAATTGGTATTGGCGAATTTTTAATTGAAACCGGATCATTAAAAGTGGGAGACACCTTCATGGTGAGCGGTTCACACATTGGTATGTTTAAAGAAACTGCTGCAAAGCTTGTGGTAAACGGCACTGAGGCATCTTTAGCAGGTAAGGGCGATAAGATCACCTTTCCAGTGAATGCAAAAATTACCCATAACGATAAGCTCTATAAAATTGTAGCCGCTGCCAATGAGTAAAATCATTCATTACCGCGATAAATGCATTGGCTGCGGCCTTTGCCATGAGCAGCTACCCCACCTGTGGCGTATGAGCAACAAGGATGGAAAAGCCACACTTGTTAATGCCTCGCAAAAGCGGCATGTGTATGTGCTTTTGTTAAATGAAATTTACCGTCACAGCCTTCAACAGATTATAGACGGCTGCCCCGTGAAAGTGATAAAAATAGAACAATAAAGTTATTAGTACTTATGATACATGAAGACATTCTGCATTTTATAAAAAAGCAAACTGCGGCAACAATCAGTTGCATGGATGAAAATAAAAGGCCTTATTGCTTTTCAGCTTTTTACGCATGGGATGAAGAAAATTATTGCTTGATTTATAAATCATCTGCAGAAACAAAGCACTCTCAACTGTTGCTGCACAACCGGTATGTAGCCGGAACCATTCTACCTGATAAATTGAACAAATTGCTTGTACAGGGCATACAGTTTGAAGGCGTGTTGCTTAGGAGTGATGACCTGCTTGCAAAAGGCGCAAGTAGTAGCTATCACAAACGCCACCCACTGGCTATAGTAAAGCCTGGGGAGCTTTGGGTGATTCAACTCACCCATATTAAAATGACAGACAGCACAAAAGGGTTTGGCACAAAATTGCGCTGGCAGCGGGAAGCAGAGTAATTATTTAGCCGTAAAGGCATCTAATATTCTCATCACTTCTGCCCCTTCTTCGGGACTATTCGGATTTGCCTCTTCTCCTAAAAAATAACGCACCACTGCGTCAATCATGGGTTGCTGAACATGTTCCAAAGCATCGAATGTAAAAACCTGCTGATCGCTATCAGTAGTTAATTTTATAGTATTTCCTTTAAACACACTAAAACTGATCTTGCCCAGTGAACCGATGATCTCGAATTCATCTGCTGTTGCAGTGGTTGCAGCATTAAAACACCAGCATCCGTTAAACACCACATTATTTTGAAACAGTACAGAACCGGCCACCAGATCATCAGCATTATACATACTGCCCTGCCGGGCAGCTACAGCACCAACTTTTTCAACGGCACCAAAAAAATAATACGCTAAGTCTGCCTGGTGCGGGGCAATATCATGAAACAGGCCGCCGCCGGATATTTTGGGCTGTATGCGCCACGTATATTTCTCAACACTCAGTTGTTCTGGTTTTAGCGCTGGTTGGTAATATTTCAGGTTGGCCAGCCATATATTTCCAATTGCTTTTTGTTCTATTAGTTCTTTAACTTTTTTAAACAACGGCTGCGCCCGGCGGTAATGGGCCACTACCACTTTTACGTTATGGGCCTTTGCTTCATCAGCAATTTTCCAAGCTTCATGATGGTTCAGCGTCATCGGCTTTTCCACATACACAGGCTTTCCAGCTGCAATGGCTGCAAGCGTGTATGGTAAATGTGAAGATGGTGGTGTGGCCACATAAATCGCGTTCACCTCATCATCATGAATTAATGCATTGGCATCGCTGTACCACCTGGATACGCCATGCCTAACGGCATAATCTTTCGCCAAGTCTGCATTGCGGCGCATAACGGCCACCAGTTTTGAGTTCGCCACTTTATTAAAAGCAGGACCGCTTTTAATTTCCGTTACATCACCACAGCCAATAATGCCCCAGTTTATAGTTGCCATATACTCTTTTTTTAAATATCTGCTGAAATTATATTTTTTTCTGCAAACATTTGTTTGCTCATACTACCTACACAATTTGCAGGCAGCAAATTGTCATTGCGTACATTTGCCAGATGAGCGAGAATAAAAATATAAGGGTGCGTTTTGCACCATCGCCAACCGGTGGCCTGCATTTGGGCGGCGTAAGAACAGTTTTGTACAATTACCTGTTTGCAAAAAAACACGGTGGCGATTTTGTGCTTCGAATTGAAGACACCGACCAAAGCCGCTTCGTACCCGGCGCTGAAGAATATATTTTTGAATGTTTGAAATGGTGCGGGCTGATGCCGGATGAAAGCGTGAGAACAGGCGGCCCCTATGCCCCTTACCGCCAGAGCGAAAGAAAAGAACGCTATAAGTTATATGCTGAAGAACTCGTAGCCGAAGGGCACGCTTATTATGCATTTGATACCCCTGAGCAGTTGGATGAGATGCGCAATAAATACAGGACGGTTGAAAACCCATCTCCACAATACGACCATAAAGTGCGTATGGAAATGCGCAACTCGCTCACCCTTTCTGGAGAGGAAGTGCACCGGCTGATTCGCAGCAACACTCCTTATGTGATCCGCATCAGAATGCCAGAAAATGAAATAATTAGTTTTAATGATATGATTCGAGGAGAAGTAAGTTTTGATACTTCACTGGTAGATGATAAAGTATTACTAAAAGCAGACGGTATGCCCACTTATCACCTGGCCGTAGTGGTAGATGACCATGAAATGAAGATCAGCCACGCTTTCCGAGGTGAAGAATGGCTGCCCAGCGCGCCAGTGCATGTATTGCTTTGGAAGTTTTTATTTGGTACAGACGCCATGCCCCGGTGGGCACACTTTCCGTTGATACTTGGGCCCAGCGGCAAACTTAGTAAACGCGATGGCGCCAAATATGGTTTCCCGGTTTTTGCCATGAACTGGGCCGACTCAAAAACCGGCGAACTTACAGAAGGGTTTAAAGAAAAAGGCTTTCTGCCTCAGGCGTTCATCAACCTGCTGGCGCTTTTAGGCTGGAATGATGGTACTGAGCAGGAACTTTTTTCAATGGAGGAACTCATCGAAAAATTTTCAATGGATCGGGTGCATAGTGCAGGCGCCAAGTTTGATTATGAAAAAGCAAAATGGTTCAACCATGAATGGATTAAAAAATTAAGCGCGGATGATTTGATACAAGATGTTCAGCAGGTTTTGGCAGCAAAGGGGCTTGAAGTACACAATGAAACTTTGCTAAAAACCGTAATAGACCTGGTGAAAGACCGCTGCACGCTGCTGACTGATTTTTACGAACAAACATCATACTTTTTTAAAGAACCGAATATACTGGAGCTTCATGCCATACAACCCAAATGGAATGAAGCTAAAACAGCTTTTTTTAAAGAATGGGCTAATTTATTAACTGCACAATCTTTTGACGATGCACAGGCAATGGAAACAAGGTTTAAGGAGTTCGCGGCATCGGCTCAATTAAACCCCGGAGAAGTGATGATGCCTTTCCGCATCATGCTGGTGGGCGGCAAGTTTGGCCCCCATGTTTTTGATATTGCTCATTTAATAGGAAATAAAGAAACCGTGAAAAGAATTAATACCGTTTTACAAATGCTGGGCGCCTAAGTGTTGAGCTATCCATCCCTATTTAAAAAAACTGCCGCAGAACGATCTGCGGCAGTTTTTTATTTACACCATCTTTTGCTGTACTATTTTACCAGCTTCAATTCATTAATAATGTTTTTGGCACCCATCAGTTTATCTATGCACCAAAGTACATACCTGATGTCCACATTAATGGTGCGGTTGAGGTCTTTATCAAACGCCAGTTTATGGCTTAAAGCTTCGTAGTTACCGTCAAAAGCCAGGCCGATCAGTTCGCCGCGGCCATTGATTACAGGCGAACCGGAGTTACCGCCTGTAATATCGTTTGAAGTAATAAAATTGATCACCAGATCTTTACGAACCGGATCAGCATATTGGCCAAAATCTTTTTTCTTTAAAAGTTCAATTTGTTTATCAGGTAAATCAAATTCATAATCGCCGGGCTTGTATTTTTCCAGAATTCCCTTTGATGTGGTTACATAATCGTAAGCAACCGCGTCAGCAGGTTTGTATGGCCTCACGGCGCCATAACTTACACGCATGGTAAATGTAGCGTCGGGGTACATTGCAGATGCTTTGGAAGGGTTCATTTGCTGCACACCTTTTAAATACAGCCTGCCCAGTTCATTATTAATAGTATTGAATTTTTGAAACTTTGGAGAAATGGTGGCTGTGTAATTGCTTAAGAAAGCTTCCGCGTGCCTTACTGCAGGGTCGGCCTCCAATGCTGTCAGCGTAGGATTTTCAACAAATGCATTCCATTTGGCATCGTCAAAGATCATGGTGTTATGAAACACATCTGCAGCATATTTTTTGTACGGCTCTTCGGTATTTAATGTCCCGTATTTGTTTTGTAGTTCGCTATAAAATGCGGTAGGCAGCTGGTCTTTATCAATGTTTTCATAAAACATACGGGTAGCTGCCGCCAGAATTTTTTCATCAGATGGCTTGTCCTCACCGTCAAGAAAACTTTTTCTTCTCTCGCTCAGGTCAGCCGTTATTTTTTCAAGCTGCTCTTTTGAAGCGCCCGATTTCAAAGCTCTTTGTACCTGTTGCAGCGATGATGCAAAGCCTATTAGCGGAGAGCCAAAAATGCCTTCGTTAATATAAACTCTGTGCTCGGTATAAGGGCGCCATTCGTCATAAGCTGCCTTCCACTCGCTAAAGATGTTTTCAAACTCGGGCTTACCTTTTGCCCAGGTTGTAAATTTTTCTTCAGCCGCTTCCTTTTGCCCGTAGATATCATATTTTAAAAGCTGCCTGGTTTCGCCGTCAAAAAATTTCCAGTAGTTGGCAATGCCTGCAT
>JAFAFV010000076.1 GCA_023423285.1 Bacteroidota bacterium | reverse complement strand
ATGATTGTAAATACCTGCACTGCCAAAAGCCTCTTTACCTTTGCTCTGTTTATCTAACGCATTGATTTAATAATTATGAACCTCTCTCACATCGAACACATTGGTATTGCCGTAAAAAGCCTCGAAGAAAGCATCCCTTACTGGGAAAATGTATTTGGCCTGAAATGCTATTCAGTAGAAGAAGTTACTGAACAAAAAGTAAAAACAGCCTTCTTTAAAATTGGGCAAACAAAAATAGAATTGTTGGAAAGCACAGCCCCTGATGGCCCCATTGGTAAGTTTATAGAAAAAAAAGGCGAGGGTGTGCACCACATAGCATTTGCTGTAAACGGCCTGGAAGATGCGCTGGCAGAGGCTGAAACCAAAGGTGTACAACTGATAGACAAAACGCCGCGCAAAGGCGCTGAAGGTTTGCACATCGCTTTTTTGCACCCCAAGTCTACCTACGGTGTGTTGACGGAATTATGCGAAGACAAAAGCAATAAATAATAACTTAATAACTATAACAAATGAGTACCGAAGGCAAATTAAGAATGTTGCTTGATAAGCGCGAAGAAGCATTATTGGGCGGCGGCCAAAAAAGAATTGACTCTCAGCACGCCAAAGGAAAATATACTGCAAGAGAGCGGATCAATATGCTGTTGGATGATGGCAGCTTTGAAGAGTTTGATATGTTTGTACACCACCGCTGCACAGATTTTGGCATTGACAGAGAAAGACCTTATACAGACGGCGTGATCATAGGCAACGGCACTATTGACGGGCGGTTGATCTATGTATACTCTTACGACTTTACAGTATTTGGTGGCTCACTGGGAGAAATGGTAGCAAAAAAAGTTTGCAAGCTGATGGATATGGCTATGAAGATGGGTGCACCTGTAATAGGGATCAATGATTCTGGTGGGGCGCGCATTCAGGAAGGGGTTAAAAGCCTTGCAGGATACGCCGATATCTTTGAAAAAAACATTTTGGCATCAGGCGTTATACCACAATTATCTGCCATTTTTGGCCCATGCGCAGGAGGAGCGGTTTACAGCCCGGCACTTACTGATTTTATTGTAATGTCGAAGACGAATAGTTACATGTTTTTAACCGGGCCAAAGGTTGTAAAAACAGTAACCAATGAAGATGTGACTGATGAACAGCTTGGTGGCGCTATAGTACACGCTTCAAAAAGCGGTGTGGCTCATTTTGTATCAGAAAACGAAGATGAAGGCATCATGCTTTTAAGAAAGCTTTTAAGCTATCTGCCTCAGAATAATCTGGAAGATCCCCCTTACGTTCCTACAGAAGATGCAATAGACAGGGCTGAAGAAATGCTGAATTCCATCATACCTGACAGTCCTAATAAGCCTTATGATATAAAAGATGTAATACACGCCATAACTGATGACAAAGAATTTTTAGAGGTTGCAAGAAATTATGCCGCCAATATTGTAACCGGCTTTGCCAGGTTCGACGGTATATCCGTAGGTATTGTGGCCAATCAGCCTAACTATCTTGCAGGCGTACTCGACATTAATGCCTCGCGCAAAGCTGCACGCTTTGTACGCTTTTGCGATGCATTTAATATTCCCATCCTTACATTGGTTGATGTACCGGGCTTTTTACCGGGCACAGCACAGGAGTACGGTGGCATTATCATTCATGGCGCTAAACTATTATATGCTTACGGCGCAGCCACAGTTCCTAAAGTAACTGTAATACTGCGTAAAGCTTATGGCGGCGCTTATTGCGTGATGAGTTCAAAACAATTGCGTGGCGATATTAATTACGCATGGCCTACTGCTGAAATAGCGGTTATGGGCGCCAAAGGCGCTACTGAAATTCTGTTTGGCAAAAAACTACTTAAAATAGAGAACGAGGAAGAAAAACAGGCTGCCGCCCGCAGGTTTGAACAGGATTATGAAGACAGGTTCAGCAACCCGTTTGACGCCGCCTCTTATGGCTATATTGATGATGTGATTGTACCGCACACTACGCGTGCCAGGGTTATAAGAGCATTTCAGTCATTAGCAACCAAAAAAGAAGTCGTTATTCCTAAAAAGCACGGTAACATTCCACTTTAAAAAAAATGACAGCGATGAAATTTTTCTTTAGCAAAAAATCTAAACCAAAGGAAACAGAAGAGCCTGTAAACATTGAAGCCGACGCCGGAGAAAGTGAAGAAATTGCTGCCGTGATCGGTCTTGCCCTGCGGTTGTACTCTTACAGGTATATGGAACAGGAAGAAACGCTGGCTGCCATACAAAAAGCCATCAAGCCATACAGTCCCTGGAACTCGAAGATCTACAACATGAAACAATTGCCGTATCACCGTTCACCAGCCCGGCGCATTAAATAAAATAATTGTAAAAATCCAATACAATGAAAAAGTACAAACTCAAAATAAAAAACAAAGAATACCAGGTTGACATCGTAGGCATTGATGATACATCAGCATCCATCCGGGTTAACGGCGTTGATTATGAAGTTGAAATTGACCGTGAAATCAAGTCTACCAAAACGCCCAAATTGGTTCGCGCAGCTTCCTCGCCTTCCACCGAAGTTGAAGCCTCTACTGCTAAAACAGCAAAACCTGATGCCGTTCAAAAATCTCAGAATATCAAATCTCCACTGCCGGGAAAAATCCTTGACATATTTGTAAAACCTGGCGATACTGTTAAAGTAGGCCAAACTGTTATCTGCCTCGAGGCTATGAAAATGGAAAATAATATTAACGCCGATAAAGATGGCGTTGTAAAATCCATCATGATACAAAAAAATGATACGGTGCTGGAAGGCGATATCCTGATCGCATTGAACTAAGTATATTTGAAATATCCCGGATGTCTTTAACGCTTGCGGTATCCCATTAACGATTCTACGTTCATGGCATCCATTCACCAATTTAAATAAACCAATGTTCAGCATTGGTTCAGAAAATTTTATGGATACGATTACTATCTTCTGGGTTGCATTTGTTGCACTATTCCTCATTGTATTTACCATTGACATGTATGCCACCAGCCACATGCACGGTAAAATGAGTGTAAAAACAGCGCTTCGCTGGACAGGCCTCTGGATCAGTATTGCGCTGCTTTTTGGCGCTGCTATTTTCTTTTTCTTTCCGCAAAACCCCGACAGTGATGTACGAACCGCATCAGTAATGATGTTTAAGTTTGTCTCGGGCTATCTTACAGAGTATTCGCTGAGTATTGATAACCTGTTCGTGTTCATCATGATCTTTTCATTGATGGCGGTACATGAGAACAACCAGCCAAAACTTTTAAAGCTGGGCATATTGCTTTCCATTATTCTGCGCGTATTGTTCATTCTGCTGGGCATGGAACTGGTGGAGCGCTTTCACTGGATCATTTATGTGTTCGGCGCCATCCTTGTGTGGACGGCTTATAAAATGGCTTTCACCGGTGAAGATGACCAGGTAAACCCAAAAGAAAACTTCCTGTATAAAACAGCTTCCCGCTTATTTCCGGTAGATCCCAATCCTGATACGCCTACTTTTTTTAACAGGATCAATGGCAAGCTGCATATTACCAACGTGCTGCTCGTGTTTCTCGTAATCGGCTCTACTGATGTGTTGTTTGCTGTAGATTCCATTCCTGCTATTATCGGGGTAATTAAAGAGGGCACCGCACGTGTGCTAACGGCGCAGGAAGAAGATTTTATTGCCATCACCTCTAACGTATTTGCCGTAATGGGCCTGGTATCATTGTTTTTTGCCCTCAAAGGCATCATGGGCATGTTCAGATTTTTAAAACATGGTGTAAGCTTTATTTTATTTTTCATAGGCGCTAAAATGCTGCTGAGCGCTATTCCAATGGTTGCGGGTTTCTTCTCTGCGCATAGCTGGGTATCATTGGCGGTAATTATTTCCACTCTGGCATTATCTGTAATATTATCCGTTGCTATTGCCGAGAAAAAGGAGATCGAATCGCTGAAGGAAGAAGTGGAAGATTTAAAATACGAAGTAGCCGACCTTGAAGATGACGGTATAAAGAATAAAAGTGTAGTAAAAAATTAAAAAATATATAATAGTATGGATTTTGAAAAACTGTTGCCCGTATTGTACAGCATTACCTGGCAACATATGGTAATGATCGGGGTTGGACTTTTATTGATCTTTCTGGCCATAAAAAAAGAATACGAGCCTACCCTGCTGCTACCCATGGGCTTTGGTGCAATTCTGGTGAACATACCTTTAAGCGCTGCTATCACCCAAATAGACCCTGAAACAGGAAAAGCTGTTGAAGGCGCGCTGGATACGCTTTACAATATGGGTATAGCTAACGAGTTGTTTCCACTGCTTATATTCATTGCCATCGGGGCGATGATTGATTTTTCGCCACTGTTCAAAAACCCGTTCCTGCTATTGTTTGGCGCGGCCGCGCAGTTTGGTATTTTCTTTACAATGGCGGCTGCTACAACCATTGGCTTTAGCTTAAGAGAGGCTGCTTCTATCGGTATTATTGGCGCTGCCGACGGGCCTACATCCATCTTTGTTTCCAACAAGTTTGCCCCCGATTTATTGGGGCCCATATCCGTTGCCGCGTATTCTTATATGGCGCTTGTGCCCATTATCATTCCACCTATTGTGCGCATGCTTACCACTAAAAAGGAAAGAAGTATACACATGTCTGCTGTATCAAAAACGGTATCAAAACCTGCGCTTATTATGTTCCCGATCATTGTCACCATCATTGCAGGCATTATTGCTCCGGCATCACTGCCGCTGATAGGCTTCTTAATGTTTGGCAACCTCATCAGAGAATGCGGCGTGCTTAACAAACTTTCATTAAGTGCGCAAAACGAACTGGCAAGCCTGGTTACTTTGGTGCTGGGTATTAGTATTGCCAGTACCATGACGGCGGAAAGATTTGTGAACACGAGTACCCTTATGATCATTGGCTTGGGGCTGATCGCATTTATATTTGATATTTTTGGCGGTGTAATGTTTGCCAAACTGCTCAATGTTTTTCTGCCAAAAAGTAAAAAAATCAACCCGATGGTGGGCGCCTGCGGTATCTCTGCCTTTCCTATGGCAGCGCGCGTAGTGCACACCATGGGACAAAAAGAAGACCCCACAAATTACCTGCTGATGCACGCAGTAAGCGCCAACGTGGGTGGTCAAATAGGATCTGTAGTGGCAGGGGGTTTGATACTGGCGCTTGTGCCACTATTTGGATAACGGCACAAGGAATTGAAGGAAAAAGAATACTTATTTTTACACAACGTAAAAAAACACTGAGATGAACGAAAATACAAATGCAGCTTTGGAAATTATGGCAATAGGCATGATTAGCATTATTGTGGTGATGGCCATATTTTACGGCATGATCATTTTGATTGATAAACTTTTTCCACCGAAAGAGTTAAAAGAGTAAGGTTACTTTACAGAAAAGTTATTGCCCGGAGGCAGGTTCCGTATTGTGCAACAAATTTCTATAACCAGCCGGGATTTATAAAAACTATTGTAACTCTACCACAAAGCTATTCCCTGCTTCACTACCCATTATTCCAAGCCCGTTTTGAATGTTTGAATGGATTTTTACTTTTTCATAAAAAGGGTCATTATTTCTGGCGCGTTGTAATAAAATACTTGTGTAATACAGATAAGTGTCTTTCGTAATAGAGGATAACTCGACTTTTACAGTATTCAGTTGCATTTGAGTTTTGGCCTTAATAAGCAATAAAAAGTTTTGACCATTAAAAGTTTCATCGCTAAAATAATGGGTATTTCGCTGCTCCTGATCTATAAAATCATCAAAAATGCCTCCTTTTCCGGATTTAAAATTTTCTATTGTAAAATAGACTGGGTTTTCATAATCATTTTCTTTGTTATTGGTAACCGGTATTATGCGTAGCTGGTAATAATTGTTTGCATCAGCAGGATCTATTACAGTGAAGTTGAATCTGTACTCATTATACCCAAATGCATCCTGGCTAACAGGAACGGTTGAGCCTGGTATTAATTGAGGTTTAGCTGGCACAACTGTTTCGCTGCTTAAGGAAACAGAATTGTCTAAGTCAACTACTAAATTCATTTTCTGACCCGAGGCAGCTTTGTGCGTTGAGTAATAGTAAAACCCTGCTCCAAAACGTTTTCCATTGAGGCTTTCTATAAAAATATCATTCACAAATAAACTGACCCCGGCATTGGTAATATCTTCGAATCCATTATCCGATTGTGTTATTGGCTTAGACCATGAAAGGTTTACATAAATAATGCTATCAGCAGAAACAATGCTGTTCATAACCGGCATTTCATCGTCCAACGGAACGTCAATGATCATTTCCTTAGTGCATGAGCTTAAACTCAATACCAATGCAATGAAAAGTGGAAGTAGTTTTTTGATCATAAAAAAAGCATTTAAAATTTAAATCCATAGCTGATGCTGGGCAATACAGGCAGGAGGCCAGTTCCTTTCAAAACAGTTGTGTTAGTCATTATATTATTACCGTAATAATAAACCATAGGATTCATTCTGTTGTAAACATTATAAAAACTAAAATCCCAGTATTTTTCAAAATTCTTTTTCTTTTTGCTCCAGTTAAATCCAACATCCAATCTGTGGTAATCCAACAACCTGAATGCATTTCTACCACTGATATAATCAGCCGTGGTATAGAAATAATAATGGTTTTGATGCGGTGTGGACTGAGCAGATGTTCTAAACCTTGAAGTTTCAAGAGTGAAAGGGGCTCCTGACTGAAAGGTCCAGTTAGCGCTAAATTTCCATCTTTGGCTAAGCCTGTACATGTAGACAATATTTGCTACATGCGGGCGGTCATATTTAAAAGAGAATGATTTATTAGAATTGATCAAAGGGAACTCCCGCACAGACCGGCTAAAAGTATAGCTTGCCCACCCTGTAGAACGGCCCCATTTTTTTTGTAAAAAGAGTTCGATTCCATAAGCTTTACCTTTTCCAACATCTACAACTGTTTGCCAATCCTTAGCAGAAGAACTTAAATAACTTTCTCCATCAAGGTATTCAACGATACCATTATAAGTTTTGTAAAATAATTCCATACTTAGGTCAAGATCATTATCTGCAAGAGAAGTGCTTATTCCAAAAGCATATTGCTTTGATGAGATTGGCTTAATATTTTCTGTGGCTGGCACCCAAATGTCAGTTGGCAGTGAAACAGAATTATTTGCTAACAAATGAATATACTGCCGCATCTGCGAAAAGGACAAGCTAAATCTAATATTTTTTATGGGCAAATAGTTTAGCGACAATCTGGGTTCTAAACTTTTGTACCACATTTTACCCGCGTTAAACATGCTGGCTCGCAGACCAAGGTTTGTGTTCAGTTTTTCCGAAAAGGTAATATTGTCTTCAGCATAAACGGCAACCTCCGGAGATTTTTGTTTGCCATTTTCAGTTGTATTATTGTATATCAAATCACCATCCGAACTGGTTCTTCTGGAACTGGAACCGGGTTGAAACATTTTGTAAGATCCCTGAAAACCAAACATCAGTGAGTGAGCATTGGATGGTTTATATTCAAAATCCGTTCGCAAGCCATAATCATTCACATGTGAACGATATCTGCCTTCTTCGACTTTATTAATACCATTGTCTGTTGCATGATTACTATAATCGGTAAGTATTTTATAACTGGTTGCGTATAACGTTGCATTGGCAAAAAGACTCGAAGAAAATACATGATTCCATCTCAGGCTGGCTGCATTGTTTTGCCAACCCATGCGCGCTACATTTTCATCGCTATAAGTTCCACCCATGTAATTTGAAATCGTGAAAAACCTGTAGTTATCATTACTGCTAAAAAAACTGCCGTATATCCTGTCTTTGGGAGATATTATATAATTGAGTTTTGCATTAACATCATAAAAATATAAATTTAGTTTTCGCTTTTCTTCCTTAGTATTGGTAAGTGCAATTAGTGGTGAGGCTAATAAATCCCAATAGGTGCGCCTCGCAGAAATCATGAAAGAACTTTTGTCTTTTTCTATGGGACCTTCTAATAAAAGCTTAGATGCCAACATACCTACAGAACCTTCACCTGACAATTGTTTCATATTGCCATCTTTAGTCGTAAAGTCAATTACTGATGATAGCCTTTCTCCGAATCTGGCCGGAAAATTTCCTTTATAAATAGTTATATTTTTAATTGCGTCCCCATTAAAAGGAGAAAATATTCCGCCCAGATGTGTGGGATTGTAAATGGGTGTTCCGTCTAACAAAAACAAATTTTGATCCGGACTGCCACCCCGTACTATCAAACCAGTAGTGCCCTCCATACCCTGGCTTATGCCCGGTAATGTCTGCATCACTTTCAAAGGATCATTATCGCCTAAAAACTTCGGCATTTTTTTTAAAAGAGCTCCGCTTAACTTCAGTTGACCAAGGCTATTCGTACTTATTCTGTTCTCGCTGCTTGTAATAATCACCTCATCTTCTGAAGAGATGTCAGGTGTCATTTTCACCAGAAGTTCGTGTTCATTTAAATCAACTTTGATTAGTTTTTCAAAATACCCTACATGCGAAAAAGTAATATCATTTGATAAAGGTGAATGTAATACCAAAGTAAAAAAACCATACGTATTTGTTGTAACAGTTTGCGTATTATTGTCAAATATAATATTGACACCAGACAATCGCTCACCACTAAGTGAATCCTGCACATAGCCAAAGATGGTTTTTCGTTGCGAATAACAATTGTCAGGAATACATATGAACAAATAAAATAGGATACAAATCAATCGGATCATCAAAGGTTATATTAAATTTTTTCGAAGCAATTTATGGAATTACGGTTACTTAAATTATATCTGAAGGTCCTTTTACAATAAACATTGCAAAAGGACCTTCAGATTTTACCAACCTTCTCTATATATAATTCCCCGCCAAGTACCTTCAAACTTAACATAGCAACCTAAATTTAAATAGGTATAGCTAGGCTTATTTGAGGTGCCAGGGGGTGCTGGCAATATAGGAAACCCCAAGCCACTTGTATTAAATGTTTCAGCAAAACGGTATAAAAATGTATACTCTACCCTTCCATTAGAAAGTTTAACCCCAAAAGCATTATGATTAGGATAAGCGACCTCAGTACTAATATTTGGAGCATTAAAGTAGTAAGGTTGTCCAACTGCATAACTTGAAGGGATATCATATATAAAAAGTGATTCATAATTCGGAACTCTATTGAGTACAGTATGAGTGTTGATTATATTTAATTCTTGAATGTTTAGTTCACGCCATACCCCAGTCCATCCTTTTCGTTGGCAAATTAGTTCTACGCCTAGCACTGTTTGAAAGGACCAGTTGTATTCGCTGAAATTGGATCTCATTCTGGTTTTGCTATTAAAATAATTGAACACTTTATCATTTGTATACCCTGTATACACCAAATTATTCGAAGGAATTGTACCGGGATCAACTAATGAAGGAGTTGCGATATTATTCAATACCAAATTTGAATTACTATTATATTCAGTTTCGAAACGCTTATAAGTATCGAAACGATATACCCCCGTAAAAACTTTATAAAGGTCAATTTTATTTGTTTCCTCCTCAAAAGAAAATTTGCGTTCTTTTTTCAACCTTGTATTAGTTTTATAAAGGCTATCGATCAGCTTATTTGCCATCGAATATTCGGATGGATCGATGATATAAGTACCAAATCTTGTGATCTTATAAATCTTACCGCCAATTTCAATTTCCAGTTTTGAGTTTAACAAAGACGCAATATCCATGAAAGGAACTAAATTATACGAATCTCCATCGGGTGTTATTATGCAATTCTCTAATAACAATTTTTCTTTAGCTTCATCACGAACCAATTCATTGTAAAGTGCTTTATAACTTTTAAAATCAGATGACCCATCGAAATGATTTAAGGTTACATCCTCTCCATTTCTAACTTGGGTAAGTGCATTATGAAAATCTTTCTCTGAATTAAAACGCATCCTTTCTGAGACAAGAGATATTTTTTGAGGCAAGGTATTAGCAATTGAAATGTCTGAATTTACTGAATTTTTTAGATCAATTTGCTTAGTGCAACCGTATTGCAACATTGTGAAGCAAGTTATAGCAGCAATGATAGCCACCATTTTTAACTTTTTCATGGCTCTTAAAATTAAAGTGAATAATTGGTTTAGTGAACAGTAATCAGGCCTTTAATTACTATCCAAAGCTACAATAGCTTTTATTAGTTAGCGCTTATTGCTACTTTATTTTACAAAAACTATACTTTAGTATAAAAATATATTAACAATCGATTCATTACAATTTCATATGGTTATTCGCAAAGCTTATAACTTCTACCATATTACTTACACCCAGCTTTTTGAATAATTTGCTTTTATGAAATTTAATGGCTGCTTCGCTAAGGCTTAGCTTGTAAGAGATATCTTTATTGGTTAAGCCCTGTGCAGAAAGCAAAATGATCTCTTTTTCGCGGCTCGTAACAAAACAATGCTGCTCTGGCTTCCACTCATCCCTGTCAAAATCATAAAGATGCCTTGTTAACGCACCGCTTTTTATGATCTCCACATTTCCGGTATTGTTTTCTGAAGCCATAGAAACCATTCCTAATACGAGCCAGATGCCACCTATCTTATCCAATAAAACAGGTGTTATTTTCTGATTAACAAGTATCTCACCGCTTTTATGCAGCAGATGAAAATTATAGGAAATGGAATGATGCAGCTTTTCTTCATTTGAAAGAGCATTAAAAAAACGAAAACCCGCAGCATGAATTTTTGCCAGCATCTGCACCTCCGGCAATGGCAGGTAATTAATAAAAAAATCAAAGCCCTGCCGCTTTACATGCTCTACTTTTTGGCCACATAAAAAAAGAGGATGATCCGACAGATACAAAAACTCATTTTTGAAATAATCAAAAATATAAACGCTTTGGCAACTTAGCCTTGCAATAGCTTTTGCAGCAGCAACGTAAGGTTGGGTTAGCTGGTAATCTTTTTCGCTTTTAATAAGTTTCATAAAACTTACGTTTGCAAAAATTTCTTTTTTAATGTTAGCTGGCATAAATATAATTAGCAGTATAAAAGTACTTAAAAAAACATACGCATCTTTGAAGTGGTAAACCGTTTTACAAATAATATCAGTTTCTTAACCCAAAGCAAGGAATGAGTAGCCAAATACAAAGTCCACGGTATTTTGTAACTTGCTGAACTATGGATCTGATTCAGGAACTGAACGACAAACCTTCGCGTAAAAAACTTTTATACCCTGTAAATGCCGAGCTTTCAGATTATTTGAAACGGCAGGGCCGTGAAGTGAAAGTACCACGGAGTTGATGCAGCAGGATTAGTTAAGGGAGAATTGGCTGTAGTACTAACGGAAAAGTCAGGCAAAATGCTTCTATTGACTGGACGATAAAAGAAAGTGTAAAAGCCAAATTAAAAGCTATCGTAAAAGAACCTTACCTCAATTTTGGTTATCCACCCGGTATGCGAATGCTGGCGACAGAAACGGTAATGAAGCAGGCAGAGTTAATAGCGAACGAGAGTTAATGATACAAAGTTCAATACAAGTGCAGGTAACGTCACCGTGTATAAAACCTGAATCCCTTATCTTCGTAGCAAAGTTTTTTGTTATGAATTTGCATGAATATCAAGCCAAAGAATTACTTAAAAAATACAACGTGCCCGTGCAGGAAGGTTATGCCTGCAACTCTGTTCAGGAAGCCGAAGAAGCCTACAGAAAAATTAAAACCGACACGGGAAGTAAGTTTGCTGTCATAAAAGCACAAATACATGCCGGTGGCCGTGGTAAAGGCACCATTAAAGAAACCGGTGTAAACGGTGTAAAAGTTGCCAAATCGCTGGAAGACGTGCAGGATTTTGCTAAAGGAATTTTAGGCGGCACACTGGTTACCCTGCAAACAGGGCCTGCCGGAAAAATGGTGAATAAAATTTTTGTGGCGCAGGATATGTATTACGACGGACCCAGCGAAAGACAGGAATTTTATCTTTCTATATTGCTCGACAGAAGCAAAGGTCAGAACGTGATTATGTACAGCACCGAAGGCGGCATGAACATAGAAGAAGTAGCGCACGATACCCCTGAAAAAATATTTAAAGAGTGGGTACATCCTTCAGGCGGGCTGCAACCTTTTCAGGCACGGAAGATTGCTTTTAACCTGGGCTTAAAAGGAGAGGCTTTTAAAAACTGCGTGAGGTTTGTAACTAACCTGTATAATGCTTACGTGGGGCTTGACTGCAATATGCTTGAAATAAATCCTTTGTTTAAAGCTTCTGATAACAAGATCATTGCCGTGGATTGTAAAATGAACCTGGATGATAACGCCATGGTGCGCCATGCAGACCTGGCTTCGCTGAGGGATGTAACCGAAGAAGACCCAACCGAAGTAGAGGCTGGTAAATACAACCTGAACTTTGTAAAACTGGATGGCAACGTGGGCTGTATGGTAAATGGCGCAGGGCTTGCCATGGCTACTATGGACATGATTAAGCTCAGCGGTGGCGAACCGGCTAATTTTTTGGATGTAGGCGGTACGGCCAACGCTCAAACCGTGGAGGCCGGTTTTAAGATTATAATGAAAGACCCCGCTGTAAAAGCTATTCTTATTAATATTTTTGGTGGCATTGTGCGTTGCGACCGTGTGGCGCAAGGTGTAATTGACGCATATAAAAACTTAGGCAATATTCAAATACCCATTATTGTACGCCTGCAGGGCACCAATGCCGAAGAGGCTAAAAAACTAATTGATGAAAGCGGTTTGCAGGTGCAATCAGCCATTCTGCTGAGCGAAGCGGCAGACCTTGTGAAGAAAGCTGTGGCTTAATCAATAAGTGAATGATTACATTCAAAAAGGGCTGGAACTGCCAGCGCTTTTTGGATTACTACTGATCAATCTTTTACAGACTCACTGATACCGGAGTGGTAGGGCGTGGCTTTTATACCAAACCGATTTTCAAATTTTGTGCTGTCAAAAAAATAATCCCTGTCATTTTGATACTGCATTTCTTTTAATTCTTTTACAACCGGAGAAAAAATACCTATAAGGCCGATCATGAATTTGCTCAGTATGTAATAACGTGGCTGTATATTCATGGCGGAAGCTGTTAACGCTATAAATTCTTTGCCCGTAAGTTTTTCAACTGATGTGGGTAAATGCCATACCTGGCCGTAAGCATCCTCTGTATTGCCTAATAATGCTGTTGCTTTGGCAGCGTCAGGTGTAAAAGTGAGCGAATGAATTTTATTAATATCAGATTGCCAAAATGCCTTTTTTCCTTTCTTAAAATTATCTATCACACTAATATTCAGCAGTCCGTTTTTTGAACCGGGTCCATAAAAATCTGCACTGCGCGCCACCAATGCCTTCAGGCCTTTATTTTTTACAGCATCCATCAGCATTTTTAAAACCTGCGCCCTTACCTGTCCTTTTGCAGATGGTGGATTGATGGCGCAATCTTCTGTCATGTGCGGTATACAGTCTTTTGAATAAGAATACACATTGTCAAAAAACACAAGCTTTGATTGATGCTGTAGGCATGCTTCTATTACATGTGCCATAACAGCCGGCCAGTTCTTTTTCCAAACTTTTAAATTGTACTTAAAGCCAACTACAAGGTACACTACCTGAGCGCCCTGTACCGCGCGAAACACAGCATCCCTGTCCGTAATATCTGCTTTAAAGAGTTCGTCTTCATCGTTTACCATTTGTGGGTTACGCGCCACAAGGCGGATACTATCTGTATAGTTCTTTAATTCTTTTGCCAGCAATTTGCCTATATCACCGCTTGCGCCAAGTATCGTTTGCATAGTTTTATTTTTTACAAAACTACAGGTGCCGTGTACATGCAAGCAATAACTTTGGTTAAGATTTAGCGGCTGTCATCAATCGCTTTTTAATGCGGCTAAGGCTTTCGGGAGCAATGCCCAAATATTGTGCAATATATCGCTGCGGCACTCTTTGAAAAATATCCGGCTGCCCGATTAGCAGTTCGCTAAACCTTTTTTCGGGTGAACAGGTAAGCAAAGATTTTGTACGCTTCATACTTTCTTTTGCAACTTGTTCAATCACGATGCTGAAATAATTACGAGCGGCCTCATTTTCCTGCGCTAGTTTAGTAATGCCGTCACAGGTAATAACCATGCAATCTGTATTCTTCAATGCTTTTATTGAAGAGGCAGATGGTGTTTTATGCGAAAACCCTTCAAGGTCTGTCACAAAATTATTTTCAAATGTAAAATCGCAGGTACGCTCATTACCTGCATCATCAATATAATACTGATGCAACAAACCGTTTACAACAAAAAAAACTTCTTTTGCAACTGTTCCGCTTTGTAAAAGAATTTCATTACGCCTTTATTTTAATCGTTTAAAATAAGAAAGTATAATAGCGGTATCAGCATCCGTCAGGGGAAGATGCCTCTGTATTTCCTGTATTAGCGCATGTTCCATCAATTCAAATATAACGTATAAAAAAGACCAATGCCCGGTATTGCCCGGGCATTGACAAAACATAAACGTTTAATCTTATATGACCCTCACTTTTAACACGCCGGTAATGTTTTTAATACTTTCTACTTTTTCACCCGTCATTTCGGTTTCCACATCAATCATGGTATAAGCATAATCGCCGCGGCTTTTGTTGATCATAGTGGCAATATTCATCCCCTGCTCAGCAAGCGCTGTTGAAATTTGCCCCAGCATATTGGGAATGTTTTTATGAGCCACCGTTACCCTGTTTACTGAGTTGCTGATGCCCATATCGCAGGCAGGATAATTTACCGAGTTGCGAATATTACCATTCTCTAAAAAATCAATGGTTTGAACGGCGGCCATTACCGCGCAATTGTCTTCGCTTTCTGGTGTGGAAGCGCCTAAGTGCGGTATGGCGATTACGCCTTTTACAGAGATCAGTTTTTCGTTTGGAAAATCTGTTACATAAGCGCTAACGGTTCCGTCTTGCAGCGCAGCAATCATGTCTTCATCATTCACCAGTTCTCCACGAGAAAGATTGATGATGCGAACACCTTTTTTCATTTGAGCCAGGGAATCTTTATTGATCATTTCCCTTGTTTCATTAGTAAGCGGCATGTGCAGTGTGATGAAATCGCTGTTTTCAAAAACTGTTTTTAACTCAGTTGCTTTTCTAACCGCACGTGACAAACCCCAGGCAGCATCAACCGAAATATAAGGGTCGTAGCCCAATACATCCATGTTTAAATTAGTGGCTGCATTTGCTACCATCACGCCAATGGCGCCAAGCCCCAGTATGCCCAGTGTTTTACCATAAATTTCAGGACCCACAAACTGTGATTTTCCTTTTTCTACCTGTTTGTCCACATCAGCGCCACTTAACGATTTTGTCCAGTTAATGCCTTCCACAATTTTGCGCGATGAAATGAGCATAGCTGTAATGGCCAGTTCTTTTACGGCATTGGCATTACCGCCCGGCGTGTTGAAAACCACAATACCCTGTTCTGCACATTTAGCTACCGGTATATTGTTTACACCTGCACCGGCGCGTGCAATGCTGTGCAGGTTTGCCGGAAACTCCATATCATGCATGGACGCGCTTCTTAGTAAAATGGCGTCAGCTACTTCAATGCTATCGCTTACATTGTAATTTTCTCCAAACTTGTCTAAACCGATCTTTGAAATTTTGTTAAGTGTTTTGATGTTGTATTTACTCATCAGTCTTGTTTATTATTGCTTTTTATTATAAATGTTTTGCAATTAGCTGTTGTCAGCTTCAAATTGTTTCATGAAAGCTACCAGTTTTTGTACGCCCTCAACCGGCATGGCATTGTAAATGCTGGCACGCATGCCTCCCACGGAACGGTGGCCTTTCAACTGCACCAGTCCGCTAAGGGTAGCGCCTTTTATAAATCTGTCATCCATCTCATCGCTGCCCGTTACAAAGGGAATATTCATTATAGAGCGGTCTTGCGGATTTACTGTGGCTTTGAATAATTTAGAATTGTCCAGAAACTCATACAGTACCCTTGCTTTTTCGTTATTCACTTTTTCAATTTCTGTTACACCGCCCTGTTCTTTTAGCCACTCCAGCACCAGTTTGCACAAATAAATACCGTAAGTAGGGGGTGTATTGAACATAGAACCATTCTCAATCTGCACCTGGTAGTTCAGCATGGTTGGAGTAAAGTCCATCGCGTTGCCGGCCAGGTCTTCGCGAATGATAACAATGGTAACACCCGCGGGGCCCAGGTTCTTTTGTGCTCCGGCGTAAATCAGGCCAAACTTATTTACATCGTAAGGCCTTGATAAGATGTCAGAAGACATATCGCCTACCAACGGCACATTTCCCGTATCGGGCAAGGTGCTGTAGCGCGTTCCATAAATGGTGTTGTTTGTTGTGATGTGAAAATAATCAGCTTCCGGATCAAATGCTGAAGCATTCAACTGAGGAATGTAACTGAAGGTTTTATCTTCAGATGAAGCCACCACGTTTACTTTACCATAGCGGCCTGCTTCTTTGATGGCTTTTTTTGACCACACTCCTGTATTTACATAATCAGCCTTTTTGTTTTTATTCATCAGGTTCAGCGGCACCATCACAAATTGCATTGACGCACCGCCCTGTAAAAACAACACTTTGTAGTTATCCGGAATGTTCATCAGGTCGCGCAGGTGAGTTTCTGCTGATTCGATGATCGCCATATAATCTTTCGAACGGTGGCTCATTTCCATTACCGACATGCCTGAGCTGCCGTAATTCAACAATTCGCTTTGTGCTCTTTTTAATACTGCTTCAGGCAACGCTGAAGGCCCCGCCGAAAAATTAAAAACTCGTTCCATAAAAGTAGTTTATTTGTAAAGATGAAATTGAGGTCGCTAAGTTACCATACTATTGCCTATTTACCTACTTGTGAAGCATGAAATTACACTGCATGTAAAGAACATTAAAAATATGTACAGCTTCTTCATGCTGTTATTTGGGGCAGAATGGGTGAATTTGTAGTTTCAAAAAACTTTAGGCACTAAAAAAGCTGCATGGTTAGATGCAGCTTGTATCTATGTGTTTTATAAAATTTTACCATTTATCTACTTCTTCGTGGTTGGGTGATGAAATATCCTGTTCTGATGTTTTAGTTGATTCGTTTGGGATAACTTTTTCATCGTTCGTGCTATCTTCAAGAGGCTTCTCAGTTTCAGGAACTGTAGTAATAAGAGGAACAGAACCTGTGGCCGGGCTATACGCTACTTTTTCGGTATTATCGTTTTCGTCGTAATCATGATTAAAAGCGTCAAAATCAAAATCAGGCATCAGATCGGTTTTTACGAAATCAACGGCTTCATTCAAAGCTTTTAAAAACTTATTAAAGTCTTCCTTGTATAAGAAAATTTTGTGCCTGTCATAGCCGTTGTCGTCAAAGCGTTTGCGGCTTTCAGTAATGGTGAGGTAGTAATCATTACCCTTGGTAGCTCTTACATCAAAGAAATAAGTTCTTCGTTTTCCAGCACGAAGCCTTTTACTGTAGATACTCTCAAGGTTCCTTTCTTTATTATCGTTCTCCACTTTAAAAAATTTTCTTGGTTACAATACTTAAGCAGAAACAAATATAGGCCATGTTTTTTAAAAAATAAATTTCTACAAGCTAAAAATCATGATTTTTAAGCAGGAATTTCAATGAGTTACTTCTATTTTTATCTAATCCTCATCGTCCACATCGTAGCGGCCCTGCTGCTGGCGCGTGTATAATTTTGCATAGAACCCTCCGGGTATTTTCATCAGTTCATCATGGGTTCCCTGCTCGGCTATGCGGCCTTCGTCCAACACCACAATCCTGTCAAAAGACAATAATGAAAATACGCGGTGCGTGATGATGACAGCACTTCTGTCTACCAGGTAGCGCTGTAACCGGCTCATAATTTCCTGCTCGGTTTTTGCATCTACGGCGCTCAGGCAATCGTCAAAAATAACAAGTGCAGGTTTTTTCAGCAGTGCCCGGGCAATAGATATGCGTTGCTTTTGCCCGCCACTAAGGGTTACGCCTCTTTCGCCAATCATGGTATCGTAGCCTTGGTCAAATCCGTCAATTTCTTTGGCCACGCCCGATATTTGCGCCGCTTCCACCACCTCGCTCCTGCCGGCATTTGGGTTTGAAAAACGGATGTTATTTTCAACAGTATCGCTGAATAAAAACACATCCTGCGGTACAAAACTGATCTGTTCTCTTAATGATGATAAAGTAAAATTTTTGATATCATTTCCATCATATTGAATGCTGCCACTGTTAACATCGTACATCCTAAGCATCAATTGCGCGATGGTTGTTTTTCCGCTGCCGGTTCTACCGGTAATAGCAATTTTTTCTCCTTTCTTAATATGCAAACTAAAATTTTTCAACGCATGAATGCCTGTATCGGGATACGTGAAATTAACATTGGAGAAAGCGACATTGCCTCCAATTTTAAAATCAGCCGCCTGGGGTGCATCTTTTATAGCAGGCTCGATGTTTAAAAATTCATTCAACCGCTTTTGTGAGGCGCTTGCACGCTGTACCATACTGGCAGTAAGGCCAATGGCGCTAACCGGAAAAGTAAGCATGTTTACATACACAATAAATTCAACAATAGTTCCCAACGTTACGCCATGCTCACCATTGATGTAATATAAACCGCCAATCATTATAGTAAGCAAGGTGCTAATGCCAATAAGCAACATAATAGACGGGAAATAAAAAGCCTCAACCCTTGCCAGGCTAATGGCATTTTGCCGGTACATTTCGCTGTTAGCTACAAAAAAGCGTTGCATGGCAGCTTCCTGCACAAAAGATTTTATGACACGAATTCCCGAGTACGACTCCTGCGCATTGGTGGTAAGGTTTGAAAGCGATTGTTGTATACGCTCGCTTTTTTTGTGAATGGTGCTGTTTACAAAATAAATGATGACAGCGAGTATGGGCAAAGGCAGCAAAACATAAATGGTAAGCGGCACGCTGCTTTTGAGCATGAAAAAAACACTAAGTCCTATGACAGATACCAGGTTGACAATGTACATAATAGCAGGGCCTGTAAAAATGCGCACGCGGCTCACATCTTCCGAAATACGGTTCATCAAATCACCGGTGTTGTTCTTTTTAAAAAAAGCACTGTCTAACTGCTGGTACTTGGCATACACTTCATTTTTTTGATCATACTCAATATGGCGGCTCATCACAATGATGGTCTGGCGCATCAAAAACATAAAGAAGCCGCGCAGCAAGGCAAGTAATAAAATGATCAGGCTGGCAATGATGACTACTTTTCCAATATCATCCATTCCCACAATAGACTCGATCACCTTTCTCACCATCACATCGTATTCATCCAGTTTGATCTGGGGTGGTGTATTGGAAAAAGAAATCTTTGTATCTACATAATTAATAATGAAGCGCATCAACTGTGGAGAAAGCACACTAAAGTAGTTGGAAAGCATTACAAAAAGTATTCCCGCGTACAACCTCACCCTGTATTTCCAAAAATATTTCTTCAGTGCATTTAAATGCTTCATGGCTGCAAAGTAAGCTAAAAGTATACAATGGGGTTACTTAAATTTAGAGCGAATGGCTTATCTTGTCCATACAAATAATACAAGATGGTTGCGGAATTAAGACAGGACTTTAACAGGCAATTTACTGAAGAAAAGTACCGTGCATTTTTGCAGGAGATGAACTCCACTCAAGTGCCAATTGAATTTAGAATTGCTGAAACACCGGTGTTTGTGCCGAAAGATTTTAAAAAGCAAATGTTGGATGCTTGTGAAAGTATTGTTGACTTAATCATTGCACCGGGCTTTAAAAGCAGTACAGAAAAAGCCATTCCTGAGAGCTTATGCGTGCCAGGCGAAAATAACTACCCGCACTGTATTGTTTTTGATTTTGGTATCTGCAAAGATGAGAACGGCAAACTGGAACCGCAGCTCATAGAAATGCAGGGCTTCCCCTCTTTGTTTGCTTTTCAGGTATTGGTAGAAGAAGTGTATGCCAAATATTTCGTTCTGCCGAAAGGTTATACTGCTTTTTTAAACGGGCACAATAAAACATCTTACCTGCAACTGCTGAGAGAATTGATCGTGGGCAACCATAATAGCAAAAATGTTATACTTCTGGAGCTTTTTCCCGAAATGCAAAAAACGAATATTGATTTTGCCTGCACCGAAGCATATACAGGAGTAAAAACCGTTTGCATTACAAAATTGATTAAAAAAGGCCGTGAACTTTTTTATAATAATGATGGAATTGAAACCAGGGTTGAGCGCATTTACAACCGCCTTATTTTTGATGAACTCCTTCAGCAGGAGCAATGGGTGCAGAACAAGGCGCGCATTTTGTTTGAAGACCTCGATGTAGAATGGGCGCCGCATCCTGATTGGTTTTACCGCATCAGCAAATATACTTTGCCATTAATCAGCCATCCCAATATTCCCCACACTCAATTTCTGAGCGAGATAAAAGAAATACCTGCAGACCTTGAGAACTACGTGTTAAAACCACTTTTCTCCTTTGCAGGGCAGGGCGTTGTAATTGATGTGACCAAAGAAGATATTGATAGGGTAACAAACCCTGAAAACTGGATCCTTCAACGTAAGGTAACCTATGCCCCTGTCATTGAGACGCCTGACGAACCTGCTAAAGCCGAAATCCGTATTTTTTATTTCTGGAAAGACGGCGATTTGCGCCCAACGCCCGCTAATAACCTGGCCCGGCTAAGCAAAGGTAAAATGATTGGCGTACGCCACAACCAGGGAAAAACCTGGACGGGCGGCACCTTTTGCCTGTTTGAAATCTGATGTGCACACAGAATAGAAAAGCCGGATCAAAATTGACCCGGCTTGTATGAACGTTATAAAAATTAATTTTCGTGTGTAGGTTCATGGCCTTGTTCGCCATCCTGTGGTTTTCTTTCAGGCCTGGGTATTAAAGCTTTTCTTGAAAGTTTGAATTTACCGGATTTTGGATCAGTTCCGATGAGTTTTACTTTCATAGCATCTCCTTCCTGAACTAAACCATCCAAACTTTCCAGTCGCTTCCAACTCACTTCGCTAATGTGCACTAAACCTTGCTTGCCGGGTAAAAATTCTACAAATGCACCAAAAGGCACTACTGATTTTACCACTGCATCATACACATCGCCCACCACGGGAACAGCAACAATGCCTTTAATCCAGTTTTCAGCTTTCTGCACTGCTTCTTTTTCCACACCAAAAATGCTGATCTCTCCCATATTGTTCACTTCTTCAATATTGATGGTAGCGCCGGTTTCGCGCTGCATTTCCTGTATCACTTTACCGCCTGGCCCTATCACTGCTCCAATAAATTCTTTATCAATGAACATTTTCACCATACGTGGCGCATGTGGTTTCACTTCTTCACGCGGCGCTGCAATGGATTTGTACATGTGTTCCAGAATGTGAAGTCTGCCATCTTTTGCCTGCAACAATGCCTGTTTCATCACTTCCATGGGCAGTCCGTCAACTTTAATATCCATTTGCACACCGCAAATTCCATCCCGGGTTCCGGTTACTTTAAAGTCCATATCACCCAAGTGATCTTCATCGCCCAAAATATCGCTTAACACAGCGTATTTTTCTCCTTTAGTAATCAACCCCATGGCAATGCCCGCCACGTGTTTGGGAAATGGCACACCTGCATCCATCAGCGCCAGCGAGCCGGCACAAACAGTAGCCATTGAAGAGGAACCATTTGATTCAAGAATATCGCTAACCACGCGCACCGTATAACCAAAATCGCCGTTAGGCATCATTTGTTTTAATGAGCGCATGGCAAGGTTCCCATGTCCCACCTCACGGCGACCAGGGCCGCGCATCATTTTTACTTCGCCGGTAGAGAAAGGCGGGAAGTTATAATGTAAAATAAATTTATTGTAAACGGATGTGGCTGCTGTTTCCACAAGCAGTTCGTCCTGGCCAGTGCCAAGCGTAACGGTTGTGAGGGACTGAGTTTCGCCTCTTGTAAACAGTGCCGAACCGTGTGGAGAAGGCAAAACGTCAACCTCCATATCCAACGGGCGAATTTCGTTCAGTTCTCTGCCATCAAGCCGTGTTTTTTCGTCAAGAATCATGTCTCGAACGATCTCGTATTGCAGATCATGATAATAAGTTTTTGCCATTCTTCTCTGGTCATCGCCAAAAGGTTTTTCTTCAGTGGCAGACTCTTCCAGGTATTTGCTCAGCTCATCACCTACTTCGTCAAATTTATAGCCGCGGTCGTGCTTTGCCAGTCTGCCTTTAGCAATATCATATACTTTTTGTTTAGCAAAAGCGTACACTTTATCATGGAGTTCCTGATCGTTTTCAGGTTTTGGATAATCTCTTTTTCCTGTTACACCTTTCAGGTCTCGCAGTTCTTCCTGTGCTTTAATCTGAACGCGGATGGCTTCGTGCGCCACTTCCAGGGCTTTAACCAGGTCATCTTCACTGCACTCCTGGCTTTCGCCTTCAACCATTACCAGGTTTTTGGCGCTGCCTGCTATCAGGTAATCCATGTCAGCATTTTCAACCTGGCTGCGGGTGGGGTTGATCACGTACTCGCCATTTACCCTTGCCACGCGCACTTCACTAATAATTTCTTTAATAGGCACATCGCTAACAGCTATGGCTGCAGAGGCTGCCAGGCATGCCATTGCATCTGGTAATATTTCAGGGTCGCTGCTAATAAGGGTTACCAGCACCTGCACTTCGCAATAATAATCATCCGGAAAAAGCGGCCTTAAAGCGCGGTCTATCAGGCGGCTGATGAGTATTTCATAGTCGCTCAGTTTTCCCTCGCGCTTAAAAAACGAACCCGGAATGCGGCCTGCTGCTGCAAACTTTTCCTGGTAATCAACCGTTAGCGGAAAAAAATCCTGCCCGGGCCTGGGCTCTTTGTTGGCTACTACGGTAGCCAGTAACATGCATTTTCCCATGCTTACGGTAACTGAGCCGTCTGCCTGGCGGGCAAGGCGGCCCGTTTCGATGGTGATTTCTCTGCCATCGCCAATATCAAAAGTTTTTCTGATGGGTTGTTGTAACATATATTTCAGTTTGAAGAATTTGGAGTTGTAAGTTGATGTTTGCAATCGTTCGGCATCAATACTTTATCTCCGGTAATAAAATGTTGTGTGAACTGTTGTGGTACTATGGGCATTTGTTGCCTCGCTCGCTTGTACTGTAGTGCTGCTATCAGCAGGCCGTCCGGCTTTAAAGTGTAAACAATAATTCCCAACACCATGCGGCATCGGGAATATATATTTTACTCTGAAGTGGTATTTTTTTACTCCGGCTACAATAACATCCCAAACCCGCGTGGGTAAAATGGGATCATTATTTTCTTAAGCCCAGTTTTTCAATCAATGCGCGGTAACCTTCAAGATTGTGCTTTTGCAGGTAGCTTAAAAGGCTTTTACGCTTACCTACCATTTGCATAAGGCCGCGGTGGGTAGAGAAATCTTTTTTGTTAGATTTTAAGTGAGCGCTGATTTGTGCAATGCGTTCTGTTAATTGTGCAATCTGGCCCTCAATAGAACCAGTGTTTGTGGCGTTGCCGCCAAATTCTGTAAAAATCTGAGTTTTTCTTTCTTTTGTAAGTGGCATCTTTAACTTTTTAAAATGTCATCCTGTTTTTTATCCCTGTATTTCGGGCGCAAAGGTAAGGTTTCTCTTTGAAAATTTCAAACTGAGCAAGATTTTTTACCTAATCTCTCATTAAAAGATTTGCCCAAAATTAATTAAGGCGTATAAATTTGCCAGTATGGAACTTTCACAAGATACAAAAAATATTCTGGGCCTCAGGCTGCCCACTGACCCGCGATGGGTCAATCTTACAGAAATTTCGCTGGAAGCAATCCTTACCGACCATGCCTACTGCGAGCAGAAAGCTGCAACCAGTTGCATATCAATAATTCAGCGGTTTTCAGAAAAAGAAAAGATTGTAAAGGAGCTGGCCCCCATTGTTACGGAAGAATGGGGCCATTTTCGCCTGGTATTGCAGGAGTTACATAAGCGTGGCTTAAAACTGGGGCCACAAAGAAAGGATGCGTACGTAAATGCCTTACTTAATTTTCAAATAAAAGGTGGCAGCCGTGAAGACCAGTTGCTGGATAAATTGCTTACCATGGCGCTGATTGAAGCCCGTAGCTGTGAGCGTTTTAAAAGACTTAGTGAAGGGCTGAATGACCCTTATCTAACAAAATTTTACCGCCGTTTTATGGAAAGCGAAGCGGGGCATTATACCTTGTTTATAGAACTGGCAGAAGCTTATATTGATAAAGAAAAGGTACGCCACCGCTGGGCAGAATGGCTGGCACATGAAGAAGTAGTGATGAAAGAAATGGAACTTCGTGGTGACAGGATACACTGATTAAATACCTAATTCAACCTGCACCATAGCGTTCACTCTGTTTATAAACGGATCTTCCAGATGTTCTGAATTACCGAGGCGGTCATCAAGCCCCAGGTAACCCTGAATTTTAAACTTATGTTTATTGAAGTAATGCGAGTAACCTACGGCTTTATTGCGCAGATGATATTGGTAAATGCGCAAAGAATGGTGAGGCCTTACTTCTGAGTAGCGCACCGCTACTTCATCTTTGGCCGATAGCATTTTGCTTGCCTGCAGGTTAAAAGCCACACCTTCCGGTATTTTTAAAAAGATTAGCCTGTCTTCTGGCCGGTTTGTAAAATCGTTTACTGAGAAATTATCCACTCTGCGGTCATAATATTCACCCAAAAACGCCCAGCCGTTGTATTTCAAAACGGCATCGGCCATCATGGTTTGCATATCAGCATGCAGTTCATCTTCAGGATCGTATGCGCTGTAAAGATATTTACCTAACTGACCGCCGGTGCGGCTTGCCCGAAAATTTTTGCTGTACGTCACGCCAACTGAAACCTTGGGCGTAGGCTCAAAGGCCAAATCTCCCTCATAATAATCACCGCCGTCGGTAAAGCTGCCAAGTGGCAAGTACTCCAGCCGGCCTGTATAAGCCAGACCTTTATCGGTTGTTAACTGGCCGCGCCCTTCGCCGGTACTTATTGCGCTCTTAAAAAGCACTTGTTGCTTTCCGAACTCAAAATCTCTGTCAAGAAAAAAACCAAAATCCCTGTCAACGGTGAATTTACTGTTGGCTATCGAACGGTCGGGCATTTGCAGTTCACCGGAGGAGTTCAGGCGTTCCCTATTGCCGGGAAGCTTTGTTTGCCCCAACCCAAACGACCAGTTTTTATTAGGAATGTAATAAAACACTGCATCGCGGATGATCTGCGGCGAACCGCTTTCCAGATCCATGTCCCTGTTAGCAAAAGCAAGTTGCAATTTGTACTCAAGCTTGGGAGAAAATAAATACCCTTCAAAACGAAGCCTGAGCCTACGTACCAAAGCTTCATAACCTGCCTCATCTTCATCATCTAAGCGGCTGAAGTATCCTGCCCTGAATTGCGCCCTGAAACGAAAATTGAGATAAAAATCATTGCTTTTTTTAAACTCCATTCCCTTTTTGGTAAAACCCACAAACAGTTCTGCGCTGTCGGCCGCAGTATTTGAAACATCCTGCGCGTGCACTATTGCAGCCACACATGAAAAAAAAACCACTAATAAAAGATATAAAGATGATATTTTTTTGGCCATCGTGTAAAGATAGAGATTAGAATAAAAATAACAGGAATTATGCTATATAAAAGAGATTTTTTAAATAACAAAATCATGGCAAAAGGGATCAGGAATAAAGCAAATTTTTATATAAATGAAAAAGCCTGATTCAACACATAAAAAACCCCCGGCAATTGCCAGGGTTTTGTAAATATTATTAAACCGATTATCCCAGGTAAGATTTGAGAGCGCTACTGTACCTGGCTTTTTGCAGACGTTTAATAGCACGCTCTTTTATTTGGCGGATACGCTCTTTGGTAAGGTCATACTTCTGCCCAATCTGTTCAATAGTAACACCGTTTTCGCCATCTAGGCCAAAGTATGCATTTACAATCTCAGCCTCGCGCGGAGAAAGAGATTTCAAAACCCTGCGGATTTCATTCCTCAAAGAATCTTTCATCACGTCGTCGTCGGTATCGCTGCCGCCTTCCAGCAGGTCGCCCATTGCCACATCTTCTGCTTCATGAACAGGAGCATCTAAAGAGGTGTGGCGGGTGTTGCTCTGGAATATGTTGTTGATCTCGGTTTCACTCATTTCAAGCAGTTCAGAAAGTTCTTCTGTAGAAGGTTCTCTTTCATGTTCCTGCTCAAAAGCCATGTAAGCTTTGTTAGCCTTATTATAAGTTCCGATCTTATTCTGCGGTAAACGAACCAGCCTGCCCTGCTCAGCTAATGCCTGTAGAATGCTTTGGCGGATCCACCATACGGCATAAGAAATGAACTTAAAGCCTTTGGTTTCATCAAAACGCTGAGCCGCTTTTATAAGCCCGAGGTTACCTTCATTGATCAGGTCGCTTAAAGAAAGGCCCTGGTGCTGGTATTGCTTGGCTACAGACACGACAAAGCGCAGGTTGGCCTGAACGAGTTTGTCTAAAGCACGCTGGTCGCCCATTTTAATTTTTTGGGCAAGAGTGGTTTCCTCTTCTGGCGTGATCATAGAAATTTTGGAAATTTCCTGTAAATATTTTTCAACTGCCTGGGAATCCCGGTTAGTAATCTGTGTAGCAATTTTAAGCTGGCGCATATATTTTTATAAACTTATGTATTTTTTTAGTAGACAGTTTGTTTGGTAAAATAGCTGCAAAATGAACATAATTAACACCAAACTATAACAAAAGTGTGCAAAGATACGGTTGTTCTCACAATAAATCAAGTGCCCACGGCTGCATACCTATTCTAACAGCGATCAATAAAAATTGTTTACGATGTAAAAAATTGGCTTTCTAAGACCGCGGCTCAGCCGGGTAGACTGGTTTATTGTTCGTTCTGCTGTAAATGATGAGGATAATCCCGAGGATGATCAATGCAAAAGATATCATCTCAGCCTGGGTTATCTGCATTCCTAAAAAGTTCATTTTCACATTTACTCTGATCTTTTCAATAAAGAATCTTTCCAGCCCGTTAAGCAGCAGGTAGATGCCAAAAAGCATCCCGGGAATGCGGATCTTTTTTCTCATAGCCCATAAAATACCAAAAAGAATCAAGCAAATAATCATTTCGTAAAGAGAAGTTGGAAAGGCAGGCGTGGGCAAATGCATACAATAAGAACCCGTACAACCATCAAGCGGAGCGCCAAATTCGTTTACATTATGGGGAAAATCATAAGCAAAAAACCAGTCGGGTAAAAAGCTTAAAAAACCGGGTTTGGGGAAGAAAGCACTTTCAGAGCCGTGAGCAGAAAAAAACGGCGCGAAGTTCGATACGGTCTGTTCAAATTCACCCGGCTGTGCAGGAGCAATGCCGCCAGCGGTGGTGGTTTTAAATGCTGAATTATATATGCCCCAGTCACCATCGCCGGATACATGGCAGCCAATACGGCCAACTCCGTAAGCCATCATCATAACAGGGCCCATAATGTCGGCAAAATGCCAGAAGTTAATATTGTGTTTTTTGGTGTACCACCACAAAGCCAGGCCTGCAAAAATCAAACCACCATAAAACGTGAGGCCAGACATGGATAAAATAGACGAAGGATCTTTTACAAAAGAATCCCAGTTTTCAAAAGTATCAAACAACTTGGCACCCAATATACCAAATACAATACCTATGGTTGTTATTTCTCCTACCCTGTCGTGCGGCCATATACGGATTGCTCTTTTTTCAGGCTTAGCCAGCTTTTGCTTATTCTTTTCCTGCCATTTTAAATACAGCAGCAGCGCGCCAGAAGCTAAACCTGCAAACCAATTACCCTGAGATGAAAAGATATACTCCTGCGGGTTTATAGTAGATAAATTGCCCAGTAGAAACAAACCCAGCAGTTTGTATCCCAGCAAAAAGCCGATCAGGAAATTTAAAATCAGCTCGCCGGCACTTGCTGGCTTTCCTACAATGATCACCTCTTCTGTAGGCTTTAGTATTCCTTCTTTTCCTTTTCGTTTAAGCTCGTAAGTAAGCAAATAGGCTGCAAGAATAACCGCCACGGCCACGAAGAAACCGAATGAATTCACTACTCTCAAAAAATTCCATTCCACACCAAACCAATCTCTAAACAGATAGTAAAAATTAGGATACATATATTCCTTGTTAGTTAAGGGGCAATATTACGAAAAAGAGGCTTACAATAAAGGCATAAATTAAAAGTTGGCTAACCGGCATAGATTACATCCTGCCAGCCAGCCAACTTAATAAGTTGATGATTATTCCATTAACAATACTCTTCAAATGCCGCAATTAAATTTTGCGCAATCATTTGTGCAGAGCGGCCTTCGATCATATGTCTTTCAATAAAGTGCACCAGTTTACCGTCTTTAAACAATGCTACAGAAGGAGATGAAGGCGGGTAAGGCAATAAATGCTCACGCACTTTTGCCACTGCATCCATATCATAGCCGGCAAAAGATGTGGTAAGCTGATCAGGTTTTTTATCTGAATTGGCAACGGCCATTAATACGCCCGGCCTGGCAGTACCAGCCGAACACCCGCACACCGAATTGATTACTAACAAATTGGTGCCGCCTTTCGACAGGCTTTCTTCTACAGCTTCAGGAGTTACTAACTCTTCAAAACCGTTATCGGTCAGTTCCTCTTTCATGGGAACCACAATCTCTCTTGGATACATATCTGTTGTTTTAATTTTATTTGCTTCCGGCCAATGCTACAGCCAGACTGTTGAATTATGTAACACGAAAATAGGAAAATTGTTTTTGTAGTTGCCTATTGTCATCAACCGGTATTGAAGCACTAAATAACACACATCTTAAAAAAATTATTGTATTAATATTATATTTGATCATCAACAAACAAAACCAGTTGCAGATATGAATCTGACTGCAAACATTAAACACTACCACATATGCCAAAAAGCAACAATCATTTATCACCAGAACAAACCGATGCCCTTCTGGACATTTTAAAAACTCGTTTTGAAAAAAACAAAAATCGCCACGAGGGCATTGCATGGGATAAAGTAGAAGCAAAGCTAACAGCTCAACCTGAGAAACTATGGTTACTGAATGAAATGGAACAAACGGGTGGAGAACCAGACGTAGTAAGTTTTGATAAAAATACCGGTGAATACTTTTTTTATGACTGCTCGCAAGAAAGCCCCAAGGGCCGCAGAAGCCTTTGTTATGACGATGCTGCTTTACAAAAGAGAAAGGAACATAAACCTAAAAACAGTGCCATGCAAATGGCGGCTGACATGGGCATTGAAATACTAACAGAAGAAGAATACCGCGATCTGCAGGAATTGGGAGCGTTTGACTTAAAAACATCAAGCTGGCTAAAAACCCCTGATGAAATAAGGAAACTGGGTGGCGCAATATTTGGTGACAGGCGTTACGACACCGTTTTTAAATACCACAACGGTGCTGAATCTTATTATGGTTCAAGAGGTTTCAGGGGTTGGTTGAAGGTGTAACTTGTATTTTACCGCTTAGTACTGTTTACGATGCAATCTACTCAACTTATGAGTTCCAAATCTTCCAGCCCAATTCGGCCTGCCCTACCAGCATATCGTAACCGTTTTTAATGGCCGCACCACGCTCCTGCCCGTTTTGCAAAAACAAAGTAAGCGGCGGGTTATAAACCAGATCGTACAAATAGTGCTTCTTCGTGAGCTGTTGGTAAGGAATTTGGGGTGCCGTATCTACTTTAGGATAACTGCCAAGGGGCGAACAGTTGATCACCAGCAAATGATCCTGCATTACTTCACGTGTAAGCTCATCATAAGTTAAAAGACCCTGATTTTTTGTACGCGAAACGCTTACACATTCTATCTGCAATTTTTTCAGCACATGAATCACCGCTTTGGCCGCGCCACCTGTGCCCAGCACCAGTGCTTTATTGTGAAAAGGTTGTAAGAGCATTTTAAGCGATCGTTCAAAAGCAGGCGCATCCGTATTAAAACCTTTTAGTTTGCCGTTTTCAACCTTTATGCAGTTTACCGCGCCGATGGCTTGCGCTTCTTCATCCAGTTCATCCAGGTAAGCCATTACATCCTGCTTATATGGAATAGTAACATTAATACCGCTTAGTGAATGTTTTTGTAATAAGGATGGAAACTGTTGAATATTCTCCAGCTCAAAAAGTTCATAGGTTGCATCAGCAATACCTTCATTTAAAAACTTTTCAGTAAAATATTTTTTGCTGAAAGATTGTGAAAGGGGGTATCCGATTAATCCAAAAAGCCGCATCAGTTCACGTTCTTTTTATCCAGGTATAAGGTAAATGTATCGCCGCGCAGGCCGATGCGCATGGCCTCCAGAGCAATCACTTCGTTGGGTGGTATATTACCCAGGTTCACATTACAGCCTATGAGTTCTAAAAAGTATAGTTGCTGCGCTTTTTGCGGCGCTTCCCAAATAATTTTCTTTTCAGGAATTTGCGTTAAGATTTCCTGCACCAGGCCTTCTCTTACCTCGCCCGTTCCGCGGTAAATGCCCACGTTGCCCGCTTCCCGCGCTTCTGCAATTACATAGGTTGATCCTGCTTCCAATTCTGCCTTCATCAGTTCAATCCACTTATAAGGCGGAATGATGTGCGTGGCGTCTTTGCTTCCCACCTCGCTCAGCACTACCCCATGTTTCGTCATTTTTTCAATATACCCACATTTTTCAGCATGAGGAATAGTGATGGAGCCATCGCTTACTTCAATATAATCAATTCCAAAATCTTTTAAAACAGCCACGTAGTCATCAATCTGATTGCGTATCAGGTAGGCTTCAAATAAAGTGCCGCCAAAATATACTGCCATCCCGTACGACTTATACACTTCAATTTTTTCTCTCAGGTTGGGCGTAACCACGGCTGTTCCAAATCCTAATTTCACCAGGTCTACATGCGGCGCTGCAGCGCTCATAAAATTTTTTGCTTCTTCAAGGCTTAGGCCCTTATCCATTACCATTGTAATGCCAGACTCGCGGGGTTGTTGATTTCGTTCTGGTAGTTGGGATAGTTTAAAGCTCATGCACTTAATAATTATTCAGGCAACAAATGTAGCAATTTTAGTTTTTTAGCGGGAAATTGTTTAGAATGAAAGTCCGCGCTCCAAATGACTCTTACAATCGGAAATATTAATTAATTAAAAACTGCTTAAAAATAAGTCAAGGCCTTTTCTTTTTGCATCATCCAGCTGGTAACTCAAATCCCGTGCGTAATAAGTTTTAAGATCATACACATTTTTGGGGCATTGCTCGATCACTTCATCAAGATGAAACAGGCCATATTCGTTGGCTTTATCAAAGGTTTCTATAAAATCTTGCGGCAATGGTTTTATACTTACCCATGCCGCAAATACAAACGGTAAACCAGTGGCGGCTTTCCACTCGCCTGCCAGGTCGTAAATGTATTTTGTTCTTCCACGTTGTTGCAATGCCCTGTCACCAATTACCAGTCCTGCCACATCACCCTTTATCAGATCAATGTAAGACTCATCTTCAGCATGTATTAATTCAGCGTCAGTTTTCCAGTAGTTCTTTACTAGCCATTGCAGCAAACGCACAGATGAGCGACTTTGATAATCCAGATATATTTTTTTGATCTCCTTCAGGGGCACATCACTAAAAAGGCATACCGAAGCCACATTACCAACTGCGCCAATGCAAAACTTTCCGTTTATATAATATTCCGGCAATTGTTTAACGATGGCTACTGGTACCAGCCCGACGTCAATATCTCCATCTTTAAGTCTTTCTGCAAGTATGGCAGGGTAATCTTCCACCAGCTTAATCCTGTCTTTAATAGGAGGCATTTTAAGCCCATACAATAATGGACGTGTATTGAGGTAATTGATGATGCCTACTCTTATCTTTCTTTCCACGCTTAGTCTTATTTTTGCGCGGCAAAGTTAGCCATTTAAAATGGCAGGATCATATTTTACAAAAAGCAATTAATAAGAAATGTTAACAGCTATTTCGCCCATTGACGGCCGCTACGCAAAACAAGTGCAGCAATTACAGGAATATTACAGTGAGTATGCATTGATCAAATACCGCGTAATCATTGAAGTAGAATATCTTTTCCTGCTTACTGACAGAAAGTTTCTGAAACTGTCTGCATCTGCAAGAAAACACCTGCGGCTGTTGCTGGAAAACTTTAGCGTAGCTGATGCTGAAGCGATTAAAGAAATAGAAAGAACCACCAACCACGATGTAAAGGCGGTTGAATACTTTTTAAAACAAGAACTTGATAAAACAGATGCCGCCGAAGCTAAAGAGTGGGTGCATTTTGGATTAACATCGCAGGACGTAAACAATACTGCTGTGCCCCTGCTTTGGAAACACAGCATGGAACATGAACTTTTACCGGCCTATTTAAACCTACTGCAATCATTGTATCAGCTTGCAAAAGACTGGAAGGAGGTACCCATGCTGGCACGCACGCACGGGCAGCCCGCATCGCCCACAAGCCTTGGCAAAGAGTTTATGGTTTTTGTGGAAAGACTGGAAAGCCAGGTGAATCTGTTCTCCTACATTCCTTATGCAGCAAAGTTTGGCGGAGCTACCGGCAATTTCAATGCGCATCATGTGGCGTACCCTAAAACAGACTGGATCCGGTTTGGGAATTATTTTGTAGAAGATATCTTAGGTCTGCAAAGAATGCAGTTTACTACACAAATTGAGCACTACGACAATCTTGCAGCGCATTTTGACTGCATCAAACGCCTCAATACCATTTTAATTGATCTGTGCCGCGACATCTGGACGTACATCAGCGTGGATTATTTCAAACAGAAGACCAAAGCCGGCGAGGTAGGATCATCTGCCATGCCACATAAAGTAAACCCGATTGATTTTGAAAATGCCGAAGGCAACCTGGGTGTTGCAAATGCTTTGCTAGAGCACCTTTCAGCCAAACTACCCATTAGCCGCCTGCAGCGGGATCTTACCGATAGCACCGTGCTTAGGAATATTGGCGTGCCCATTGCGCACACGCTGATTGCTATTAAAAGTATTGAGAAAGGCCTGGGCAAACTGGTACTGAACAATGCCAAACTGAACGAAGACCTTGAAAAAAACTGGGCCGTGGTGGCTGAAGCCATTCAAACCATATTACGCAGAGAAAAATATCCCAACCCGTACGAAGCTTTAAAAGAACTGACCCGGGGCAAAGATGGCATAACAAAAGAATCCATCCGCGCGTTCATCAATGGATTGAAAGTACCTGCAGCCATTAAGAATGAACTGAGACAGATTACGCCGCAAAATTATACGGGAGTGATTGGAAAATACTGAAGCCGATATGGACTGCCTGAAGTTTAAAAAGCCCGACATTATAAGGCTGTTTTACCAAATAGATCATTATGGCAAAAACAAAATTTACAGACAGGGAACAGGTTGACCAGCACATCGCAAAACTACCCCCACACATTCAGCCGGTCATACAGTACCTACGGCAGGTGATGCTTTCCATTGACAACGAAATTGCCGAACACATTAAGTGGAACTCACCGGCATTTTATTACTCAGGCGAAATAAAAGCCTTTGACCCAAAAGAATACAAGCGCGACATACTTGTAATGAATTTGCGTAAAGACAAGATCATGTGCGTAATGCCTACAGGTATGAACATTAAAACGAATGTAGACATTTTAGAAGGAGACTATGCAGACAGCAGGCGGATGATCTATTTTAAAGACCTGGAAGATATTCAGCAAAAAGAATCAAAACTGCGCGCCACGATTAAAGAATGGCTTAGCCTAATTGAAAAATAAAGCCGGGCCATTGCTTTAAATAAGTTCCATTACATTACTTCCAATCCCTTAATAAGTTCGGTTGTTATCTGTGCCATCCTGCTCACGATCACATCGGCGGCAGACAGATCCTGGTCAAGGGCATGTGGAGATTTGTAGCCAATGCACTTCAGCCCAGCTGCTTTTGCTGCCGTTACGCCGTAAAAAGAATCTTCAATGGCCAGGCAATCTCCAGGCTCAAAGCCCAGCATTTCGGCCGAATGCAGGTAAATATACGGCGCAGGTTTGCTTTCGGGCACCTGGTTGCCCGATACCCATTTATCAAAATAATGCGCAATACCAATTCTGTCTAAAATGTTTTCAATTACCACCGGTGGCGATGAAGAAGCCACGCCTAAACTGTAACCTGCATCCTTCAATTCCTGCAGCAGTTCCACCACGCCATCTATCGGCTCGTAGGCATCTCTCCAAAGGCATTCAATGGTGCTTTCCAGTTGCTGTTCAATATAAAAATCAATACTTTCTATAAGTGAAAAATCTTTCGTGATCTCCTTCCACACTCTTTCGTTGGTATCGCCAACGTATTTGTTCAGATAATCCTCCGGTATTGCAATACCATGTTTTTTCAGCACCGTTTCAATCACGTCAAAATGCAGGGGTTCACTGTCAATCAACACCCCATCCATATCAAAAATTACCGCTTTGATCATAACCAGAATTTTATGTACGTTTGGCTACAAACATACAAGATATGCCAACTAAAATAAAATGCCCCGGCTGCCAGTACGAGTTTCCGCTGGAAGATGCGCTGACGGATGAACTGAAAAATGTGATTGAAAAACAGAAAGACCAGTTGCGTTTGCAAATGCAGGAATACAATAAAAAAAGAGAGGAGGAAGTGGCTGCTTTTAAAAAATCTGCCGAGATGGAAGCATTGAGAAAAGAACAGGAATGGCAGCAAAAGTTGTATGCTGAAAGACAAACCCTGCAAAAACAACTGGAAGAGCAGTTGAGAAAAAATATTTCTGAAGATTATGAAAGCAAGTTGCTGCTGATGCAACAAACGAATGCCGATAATGAGGAAAAACTCAAAACATCGCGTCAGAAAGAGATTGAATTTTTAAGAAGAGAACAGGAGTTTAAAACCCGTGAGGCCGAGCTGGAACTTGTGATGCAACAAAGGCTGGCCATGGAGCGTGAAAAAATAGCCGGTGACCTCAGAAGGCTGGAGCAGCAAAAAGCAGAGCAAAAGGAAACAGAATACCAGAACAAAATAAAAGAACTTGAAATAAAATTTGAGCAGGCCACCAAACTGGCCAGCGAGATGCAACGCAAGGCCGAGCAAGGCTCTATGCAAATACAGGGCGAAAGCCAGGAACTGGTGCTGGAAGAAATGCTAACGGCGGCATTTCCTTTTGATAAAATTGAAGAAGTAGGCAAAGGCGTGCGTGGCGCAGATTCCATACAAATTGTACGCAACAGCCTGGGCGCCGAATGCGGCAAAATCATCTGGGAAAGCAAGCGCGCCGAAAACTTTGGCGGAGACTGGATTGAAAAACTAAAAACCGATATGCGTGGCCTGGGCGCCGATGTGGCCATACTCGTTACCCGCCGCTACCCCAAAGACATGGAACGTTTTGGCGAAAAAGAAGGCGTGTGGATATGCAGTTTTGCCGAAGCAAAAGCACTGGCCACCGTGCTGCGCGAAGGCATTATAAGAGTTTACAATGCCTCTAAAAGCCAGGAAAATAAAGGCGATAAAATGAACATGCTGTACAGTTACCTTACCAGCCCCGAGTTTGCCGAGCAATGGAAAGCCATTCGCGAAGGATTTATGAATATGAAACTTTCCATACAAAAAGAGCGCGACGCGATGGAAAGGATGTGGAAAGCACGCGAAAAACAACTGGAAAAGGTGTTGCTCAACGCCACGCACATCCGCGGCTCTATTGATGGCATCAGCGGGCTTGAATCAGTAAATCTTGACTTACTTGAATATAATGATGAAGATTAAACATTTGCTGAGATGTCTGTCACCACATAACTCAGGCAAAGGCCGGGAAATTTGCACGCGTAAACATCAAGATGGACACCTGTTTTTGCAAAAAAACACCGCAGGTTGTTTGGGTTTTCTACATCGCATCTCAATTGTATGTGCTGACGAAAATCTACTTCTCCCTCGCCATACCATTTAAAAACGGCTTCCTTAGCCGACCATATTTGGGTAAAATCTGATAACGCTTCAGGGTTAAGTTCCTTTAATTCGTACTCGCTTATAAATTTATGGCTGATGCGTTGCACCTTTTCATTGGGAATTTCAATATCAATGCCCACGCGGTAGTTGCGGCTTACGATGGCTGCCGCATAATCACCGCAATGCGAAATAGAGAAATGAAAGGTTTCATCGGCCAGAAACGGTTTGCGCGTGTCGGCAATCTGTATGAGATGCGATGGGAAATAGGGATATAAATATTTGAGCAAAAACCTTCCGGAAAGATGTTGCAGGCGCTTGTGTGGATGCGTTACATCCCTGTGGCTTGGTACAAAGGTTTTAAAAAAATCCTCCTCTTCCTCTATTTTCCAAATTCCTAAACGGGTGTCATCGTTTATATCTTTCTTTAAAAAAAGGGGCATGAATCTCCTGATGGTTTTAAGGGCGCAAGTTAACTCAATAGGCTGACAAGTTGAGAAGTTAGCCATATATCAAATCGCATCCTTGCCATATTTTTTGTAATAAGCAATCAACCAGTTTACCACTTCATTATATGATGCGGTGCCCTTAGGTTGATTGTTCACTTTTAAAAAATACCCATACCACCAGGAAATGATCGGTTCTACCGGGTTCCTGTACTTCTTATAAAACTCCCTGTAATAAGCTATATCATTTTTTACCTGTGGGTGCAAAGTGCTGTCATAATTTGCTGCAATTACCGAGTCTTTCCAGCGCAACTCCCTGATGGCATAATGATACATGTCGAAATAAGCCGAGTATGTATAAACAACTGATGGATGCTCGCGGCAGGCAAGGAAGCCGGCAAAATTGGCCTCGCTTTCTTTAGCGTAACCCAGTTGGTGTGCTATTTCGTGCGTGGCCACAAATGGTTCCACGCTTTGAGGCGAAGTGGTGTTCACCTGCGCTTCTCCAGAAAAAGGATTGTAGTAGCCCTGAAAGCCGAGGTAATTTCCCAGGTAACTAAATAGCGAAGGTTTTATGGAATGTGTTCTGTATTTAAAAAACGGATATTTTTCTTCAACTGCATAAAAGGCTTTTTCCGCTCCCTCAAACAGGTTTTTATGCCTGCGAAAAGAATCTCGCATTTCTGGTTTTAAGCGGGCAGCATCATGGTTCAGTCTTGCATGCAGCACATGCACCAGCGTATCCAGATCGGCCGTGGCAAATTTTTCTACCTTTAAACCCATTTGCCCTGCAATACCCACTCTTGAATAATTCAGTCCCCACAAGCCATAAAAAACCACAAATACCACAAGGCCGGTAAAAACCATTTTTTTTATAAAATTCATCACAGTGTGCCCGGTGAAACGCAGGCTCCGAATGTTTTTAAAAAATAGGATCATCCGCCACAGCAGCATCACAACAATGGTTGTATAAAACAAATCACCCACACTAAAAGGGATCCAACCCAGCAGCAGTCGTTGCGCTTGTGCTATAAAGGGATAAAGGCCGTAAGTATAATACTTTTCAATCGCCTGCGGAAAAAGAGATAGCACAAGAATACCAGCCGCCATCATAATGAGCGCGGCCCATAGCCAAAATATCCTACTCCTGAAATAATGCTTCATACTGCCAAAAACCCAAATTTATTGTGATTTTTAGTTGCCCGGTTATTTATTTACGTAAAATAAAAGTTTGATAACTTTATTGGAAACAGCAATTCTATCATGAAGTTTAGCCCGGTTGAGAGAACATTAAAAAACGGAAAAGTGGTAACCATTCGCATGGCTACTAAAAAAGATGCTGAAGAACTGATGCAAACGATATCAAGATATATCATTGACAGCGAATACCTGCTTACCACCATTGATGAATTCAACCCTACCCTGCGCGATCAGAAACTATGGATTGAAACCTTAAATGAAAAGCGCAATTGCCTGTTATTAATCGCGACGCATGAAAAAAAGATCATTGGCAATATTGACCTAAAAGGCGAAAGCAAAAAAAAGGTGCGCCACAATGCCTTGCTGGGTATTGGCATGGTAAAAGAATGGCGGGGCTTGGGCCTGGGTAAAATTTTAATGGAATATGCCATTGACTGGGCCAGGGAAAACTTAACGCTGGAAATATTGTGGCTACATGTATTTGCCGACAATGAGCAGGCAAAAGCATTGTATAAAAAAATGGGCTTTGAAGAAGTGAGTATTCAAAAAAATTTTATTAAAAATATTGACGGCACTTATAGCGACAATATCATCATGAAAATGGGTGTGAAATAATTTTTCAAACAAACATCTAGTTACAGATTCTTCAGTTCATTCAGGCCCATTTCCATTACAGGTCCGTAAGATTTTTCCAGCAGCAGGCTGGAAAATTTTTCCCAGGGATACCATTTAAATTCAAACTCAATAAAATTTTGAAGCGTTAGTGAATCGTTGGGTCCGTGTTTGATCAGCACCCAATTGTTTTCAACTGGCCTCCTCCCTTTTTGCATATGTATGGTAGCCTCTGTGCTGGTACATTTAATTACGCTTAGGCCAATACCGTTGGCAGTTGCTTTAATAGCTTTTCCATCTACAGAAATAACATCCTTTAAAACCACATCCTTCAACTGTGGATGCCATTGCTTCCACTCATTAAGGTTACAAACTTTTTGCAACAAATAATCTTTACCTGGCGCTACATTCGTGGCACGCGAAATTCTGACTGTAGAAGGTATAAACAGCGAAAAACCCGTAACGACCAAAAAGAAAACAACAGCGCTGATAGCTATGAGGCGAATGAATTTCATATTTTATTAAATGCTATACTGTAAATTATTCCCATTTCATGGTTTTAATAGCTATGGCATAGATCACAACGATCCATATTGCCAAAAAACCAATCTCTTTCCAGCAATCCCACAAATGCAATCCTTCAAAAGATATTTTGCGCATGGCATTGTTAAACTGGGTAAGCGGTATCAGCTCACAAAGTTTTTGCAACCACACCGGAAAAACATCTATAGGGAAAAAAGTGCCTGATAAAAGAATTTGCGGAAATGCAAACACGTTGATCATTAACGGGATCATGGTATCGTTCTTTGCCAGGCTGCTGATGATAAGGCCCGCGCCCATCATTAAAAACAACATGTATACCGAAAGCAGGAGCATTTCAAAAAATGTTAGCACACCATGCACCAAAGTAAAATTCATAAAAAAATGGCCAAATAAAATGAGTACCACCACGCTGATGAGCTGGTAAAACAAACGGCTAACACCAATGCCAATTAAAATGTTGATCTTCTTTACCGGCGATGCAAAAATCCTTTTTAAAACAAGCTGCTCCCGCAGGTTAAAAAAAACAAATGCAATACCAAACAGGGTGGAAAATAGAACCGAAAACCCGATCTGGCCAGGCAGCACAAAATCAATTGGCCTGTATTTTTTACCAGGTACCAGTTCAGGGACAAAATGGTGCTCGCGTGCCAGGTTGTTATCGGCCAGCTCTATTTTTAAAGCCTGATAATCCATCACCGGTATCAGCCGGTACACCGCACCTCCTGCCGCTTCGCTGGATTGCAGGTGCACCACATGGGCGTTTCCTGCGTCGCTGGGCTTTTCAATACGAAGGATAGCAGCCAGCTTGCCTTTGCGCAGCGCATCATTCATAGCAGTGGTATCCGCAAATGCTACCACATTAATCAGCGGGTTGTGCAGCAGGCTGTCATACAAAACCACAGTACTGTCGCTGCCCGGTGCAAATGCAATTTTAAAAGGCTCAGTTGGCCTGTCGCCAAATGCAGCAAATATTAAAATAAATACAATGGGAAACAGTAAACTAAAAAATATAGAAGACGGCTGGCTGAATATAGCCTTAAAGCTTGCTTTGGTAATTGCCCACAATGCCCGTCGCTGATTATAAGCCATCCTGTTTGTGCTGATTTATTCTTTTAACCCGGCAAATGTAATGCAATTGCTTTAGGCTTTAGCCAATATAGATTTTCAAAAGATTATAACAATCTCACAAATACAAAAATCAGGATTGAGACTATTATATTTGTAGGATGAAGCGAATTCTGACTGTCCTGCTGTATTTTTCCTTCACCAATGCCATTTATGCACAGGCGCCACAATCGTGGTCCTCAGGGCAAATTTTCCAGGCTATTAAAAGATTGAATGTACTTGGATCGGTGCTTTACGTGGCCGCCCACCCCGATGATGAGAACACCCGGCTCATCACTTATCTTGCCAATGAGAAACTGTATAGAACCGGCTATCTTTCACTCACCCGCGGCGATGGAGGGCAAAATCTTATTGGCGATGAGCAGGGCGTGGAACTTGGTCTCATTCGCACTCAGGAACTTTTAGCCGCACGCAGAATTGACGGCGGCGAACAATTTTTTAGCAGTGCGTACGACTTTGGCTACTCCAAAACGCCTGAAGAGACTTTTGAAAAATGGAATAAAGAAAAAATACTGGGCGATGTGGTGTGGGTCATTCGCAATTTTCAGCCAGATGTGATCATCACACGCTTTCCATCCACCGGCGAAGGCGGTCATGGCCACCACACTGCATCGGCCATTTTAGCCGAAGAAGCTTTCACAGCCGCGGCAGATCCCAGACGCTTTCCAGAGCAGCTTAAATATGTGCAACCCTGGCAGGCCAAACGGGTGTTATGGAACACGTTTAACTTTGGTGGCAATAATACCATTAATGAAACCCAGTTTAAAATAGATGCCGGCGGTTTCAACCCATTGCTGGGCAAAGGTTATGGAGAAATTGCTGCAATTAGCCGCAGCCAGCACAAAAGCCAGGGATTTGGATCGGCAGCCACCCGCGGACAAATGATGGAATATTTTACCACTGTTGCTGGCAGTGCGCCAAAAACAGAACTGATGGACGAGGTGAATACCCGCTGGGGCCGCCTGGGTAAAAATGCCGGCCACCTTGAAAAACAGGTAACCGCTATTGAAAGTACTTTCGACGGCAGCCATCCTGAAAAATCTGTTCCTGCGCTAATAGCATTATACCACTCTGTTAATAAGCTGTCCGCCAGTTATTGGAAGAACAGGAAGCTGGCCGAAGTAGAGCAATTGATCGCACAATGCAGCGGCCTGTTTATTGACGCTTTTACAAGCCAGCCTTTTGCTGTGCAAACAGACAGCATTCGCCTGAATGTAATCGTGAACAACAGGCTGGGAGCAGAGGCAATTTTGAAAACAGTTGCTATAGATGAATGGGTTCATAACATCAATACTGTTTTAGAGAAAAATCGCAACAATGCAATTTCAACCACTTTATTTGTGCCTGCCAGTAAAAAAATTACACAGCCATTTTGGGTACGCGAAAAAATGGACGACGGGCATTTCAATATTCCCGAACAGCAAATGATTGGCGTGGCCGATGTAGAACCCGCCTTTGTTTCCAGAGTAACGATAACCATTCTCGGCACTGATTTTACATTTAAACAACCGGTGAAATACCGCCAAACCGATCCCGTAAAAGGTGAAGTTTACCAACCTGTATATATTATTCCATCGGCCACGCTTACCACACATCCGGGCGTACTGATGTTTGAAAAAAATCGCAAACAAACCCGGGAAGTGATGGTGCAATTGCACCCTAACAAAAACCTTACAGGTGACCTGAAAGTAAGCCTGGCAGGAGCTGACGTTGATGAAGTGAATGAGAAAAACGCTCAACTAACTAAGGGCATAACCAAAAATTATAAGTTTAAAATTACCAATAATCGCCCCGAAGAAGTGAGCCTGCTCACCGCTTATGCGAATCAGGCTTCTGATGAGGATAAGACCGGTTATTTTCTCACGCTTCGCTCAATTGATTATGACCACATTCCCAGCATAAAATATTTCTATCCTGAACTGATAAAAATGCTGAACATAGACCTGAAGACTGCAGGCAAAAGGATTGGCTATATTCCCGGTGCGGGCGATAAAGTGATGCAGATACTGGAAGAACTTGGATATGAAGTAACCATTTTGAACCAAAATAATTTTGCACTAACCAACCTGGCGGGCTTTGATGCCATTATTACCGGCGTTCGGGCTTACAATACTAATGAATGGCTGAACAGTTATTACGAAAAACTGATGGAATATGTGCAGAGCGGCGGCAACCTCATTGTTCAATACAATACCAGCAGCAACCTGGGGCCGGTGCGCGCTAAAATAGGGCCTTATTCTTTTGATATTTCTCGCAACCGCATTACGAATGAAGAAGCAAAAGTAACCATGCTGCAACCCGGCCACCCCGTTTTTAATCATCCCAATAAAATTACCGATAAAGATTTTGAAGGCTGGATACAGGAGCGCAGCATTTACCATGCAAATAACTGGGATAATCATTTAACGCCGCTGATCTCGATGGCCGATCCCGGGGAGCAACCCCACAACGGCAGCCTGATAACGGGCAAATACGGCAAAGGTTATTTTACTTATACAGGCCTGGCTTTCTTCAGGCAATTGCCCGCCGCTGTGCCTGGAGCTTTAAGGCTGATGGCCAACCTGATTGCATTGAACCAGCAGCCAAACCTTAACAAATAGAAATGAATAATAAAAGAAACGACATCAATAAAGAAAAAACGTATTTTGGCATCAGGCGCGGAGAAATGGCTTTTCTGGTGGCGATTGTGATGGGACTTTTGATTGGGGCCATGATTAAACAGGTACGACTGGGGATGTTGCTGGGGCTAATTATAGGCCTGGGTATTGTATTCCTTAATCTGTTTCGCAATAAAAAATAACCATTGCCTTTTGTAGCTATTATTTTATGCTGCGTCCTGGCTTTCTATGATGCTTGCCAACAAACAGGCGCAATCTTATATATTTTATTCATTTCATAATAAATAAAGATGGCAGAAAACCCACTCGATAAAAAACCGCCTTTATTCAAAACATGGACAGGATGGTACCTCTTTGTCATTCTTTGCCTCGTGGCGCAAATTGTTTTTTATTATTATTTAACTAAAATATATTCATGAGCAGTTTAGACTGGGTAGTACTGGTTGTAACGCTGGCGCTGATTATTGTTTACGGAATATATAAAAGCCGTACAACAAAAGACCTTGACGGGTACCTACTCTCAAACCGCAGCCTGCCCTGGTATATAATTTTGCTGAGCATTATGGGCACACAGGCAAGCGCCATTACTTTTATTTCTGCGCCCGGCCAGGCTTATACTGATGGGATGCGTTTTGTGCAGTATTATTTCGGACTTCCGCTGGCGGCCATTGTCATCTGCATTTCTTTCATACCCGCATTTAGCAGGCTAAAGGTGTACACAGCATATGAATATCTTGAAAACCGCTTCGATTTAAAAACAAGGGCCGTAACCTCTTTTTTGTTTTTATTACAAAGGGGGTTGTCAACCGGCATAAGCGTTTTCGCTCCTTCAATTGTATTATCGCTTTTATTTGATTGGAATATTTATATCACCATCCTGTTGATTGGCGGCATGCTGATTATTTACACGGTTATGGGCGGTGCCAAAGCTGTGGCGCATACTCAGAAAATTCAATTTCTAATCATAATGGGTGCCATGTTTCTTGCCGCTTATTTTATTATAAAACGATTGCCACAAAACATTGGACTTACAGATGCGCTATCTATTGGCGGCAAGCTGGGCAAGCTGAATATTATCACAACCGGCATAAAAGAAGACGGACAATTTGATTGGGGCGACCGCTACAATATTTTTAGTGGCATACTGGGCAGTTTCTTTTTCATGCTCTCGTATTTTGGAACCGATCAAAGCCAGGTGGGTCGCTATCTCACAGCTAAGAATCTGAAAGAAAGCCGCATCGGAATTTTGATGAACGGCATTGTAAAAGTACCCATGCAATTTTTTATTTTGATGATCGGCGTGCTGGTTTTTACGTTTTACCAGTTCAACAGCGCACCAGCCTTTTTTAATAACTACGAACTAAAACGGCTCGAAACATCTCCTTACAAAAATGAACTGGTAGTACTGCAACAACAACTTGCTGTGGTAGATGCTGAAAAAAGTACGGTGCTAGTAGAATATGGCAGTAATAAATCTGACCAGGCATTGCTGCACATGCAGCAATTGCAAACGCAAACAGATGAAGTACGAAAATCCATTAAAGAACTGATCAAAAAAAATAACGGAAAAGACAATGACACCAACTATATTTTTCTGCGCTTTGTTTTAGATCATTTACCCACAGGCCTTGTGGGGCTTATTATTGCAGTAATATTTCTGGCAAGCTGGAGCAGTATTGGTGCTGCGCTCAACTCACTTGCATCCACCACTATTGTGGATGTGCACAAAAGACTACTGCGAAAAAATGACACAAGTGAAAAGGATTATAAATTTTCAAAATTATACTCACTGCTTTGGGGTGTGTTTTGTATTGCAATTGCCATGTATGTCAGCAGTTCTGACGGCAGTTTGATTGAAGCAGTGAACATTCTGGGCTCTTTGTTTTACGGAACAATATTAGGCATATACCTGGTAGCTTTCTACGCAAAAAAAGTTAAAGGCAATGCAGTGTTCATTGCGGCCATACTTTCAGAAGTACTGGTTGTGGTTCTGTTTTCTTTAAATGAAACCAAGGTCATCAGCTTGGGCTGGTTGTGGCTAAGCGCCATCGGGGCTTTGTCAGTTGTGGGCTTTGGGTTGATCATACAATACCTGCTCCCAGGCAAACCTGAAGTTTTATCTACAGATTAAATTTTAGCGATCACTTTAATAACGAAGTTTTGCTAATTTTTTTAAAGGAATATTCAACACTTCAAAACTGGTAGAACTTTTAAAAGTGTAATGCCACCATTCTTCGGTGTAAGGTTCAAAGCCATGTTTTTGCATAACCGTTTTAAGCAATTCGCGATTATTTAAAACCTGTGCCGGTAAATTTTTAAAAGGATGATGCGCTGTATCTGAGAAGTTATCAAACCCTGTTCCCATATCTAATTCCCTGCCGGTTGACAGTTCAATAATAGTAAGGTCAATAGCCATGCCGCGGTTGTGGTTGCTGCCGCGTGAAGGATTGGCTACATAGCGCTCGTCCTGTACAAGGTCCCAAAAACTTTTGCTCACGCTCCAGGGACGGTAAGCGTCAAAAATTTTAATGCCATAACCTTTTTGGTTCAGTTCCTGCTGAACACCTGCCAGCGCCAGCGCTGCATGCTTTCGTAAAAAGGTAGTACTTGTACCGCGCGGATACATCCGGCGCTGCATGAAATTATTCCGGGTAGCGTATTTCAAATCATACACAACGCCATTCACAACCTGCTGCAGTTCCACCATCTGCTTTTCAGGATGATGCCTTACCGATTGAACATATTCACCATAAGTATTGAGCATAGGCGGCTTTTGCGCAAGCGCCATTTGGGAAGTAAATAATAATACGAAAAGGAAATAACGGTAGGACGTCATTCTA
>JAFAFV010000147.1 GCA_023423285.1 Bacteroidota bacterium | reverse complement strand
TGATGTACATCAGCACCAAAGTTGGCAAGTATGCGGCTGGCATTACCATTTTGCAGCCCGAAAGCCATTTGAATTCCCAAAAAACCCATACTCATGTTGATGATCTGGGCAATCGTTAACCTGGGTTTTACTGCAGTGGGATGATCTGGCATATCAATCGTTTTTTTAAGGTCTGTTATGAATTACAAATATATCATGTATTTGGTACACATTAATCAATAAAAAATAAAAAACCGGTCGCTCAACCGGTTTTAATAAAACTCTTTTTGCATTAAACCACATACCCGTCCGGAATGATTGCACCTTTTTTGGTAACAATAATACCATCCTTAATGGTGTATAAGTCGGTGTCTTTATTTTCGAGGTGGGGGCCGCCATTTAAACGGACGTCATCGCCAATGCGGCAATTTTTATCAATGATGCAATTACGCAAATAACAACGCTTACCAATGCCAATGGGTGGGCAACCTTTTTCCTGGTTTTCATTAATGTCTTCAATCGTTTCATAATAATCGCTGCCCATGATGTAGCAACTTACAATCGTAGAGCCATAGCCAACTCTTGAACGAATGCCGATAACACTGTGTTCTATTCGCGAAGCATTAATGATGCAACCGTCAGATACAAGGGTTTTTTCAAGAGTAGTACCACTTATTTTAGCCGGAGGCAGCATGCGCGGCCTTGAGTAAATAGCTCTTGTATTATCAAAAAGATTGAACTCGGGAATGTCTGCTGTAAGGTCAAGATTGGCTTCAAAGAAGGAATAGATATTTCCGATATCCGTCCAGTAACCTTCATATTGGTAACTGGCTACTTTGTAGTTGGAAATGGAGTCTGGAATAATTTCTTTACCAAAATCTTTGGCTGCCGGATGTGTTTTGGTTAACAGGTCTTCGAGCAATTTTCTGTTGAAAATATAAATACCCATTGATGCCAGGTAAATACGGCCTTTTTGCTGCATGGCGGCCCCGGTATCACTTACCCAATCGGGCAAAAGGTCTTTTTGAGGCTTTTCAATAAAAGAAGTGATGACGCTACTCTCGTCTGATTTCAAAATACCAAATTCAGGTGCTTCTCTTTCACCAACCGGTATGGTGGCTATTGAAATATCAGCATCAAGAGCTTTGTGTTTTTCGATCATGTCGCTAAAATCCATCTGGTACAACTGGTCACCAGAAAGGATGAGTATGTATTCGCTGGGAAAAGCTTCAAGGTGGCGCAGGCATTGCCTTACGGCATCAGCAGTTCCCTGAAACCATGTAGTACTGTCTGGGGTTTGCTCAGCTGCAAGTATATCTACAAATGCTTTACTAAAAACACTAAACTGGTAAGTATTTTTTATATGCCTGTTGAGCGAAGCCGAATTGAACTGCGTTAACACAAACATCCGGTTGATCTCTGAGTTCATACAATTTGAAATGGGTATATCAACAAGCCTGTACTTACCGGCAATGGGTACAGCTGGTTTAGACCTGGCGCTTGTTAAAGGAGCTAATCTTGTACCCGCGCCACCGCCTAATATTACGGCTACAACTTCTTTTGAAAGTGACATATCGCTATATTTTTTTTGTTTATAAACACGATTTAATATTGTTCGTTTTTTATGCTATAGCAATGACTCATAAAGCTGAATATAGGCTTCTGCAGATACATCCCAGCTATGGTCAATATTCATGATCTGTTTACGGATCTCTGCAAACCGCTCGCGGTCGCTGTATAGCTCAATTGCCCTTCCTATGGAATAAGCAATGTCTCCCTCAGTTGACTGCTCCATTGTAATACCAAAACCACCTTCAGCGCCAAAATCTTTTACAGTATCTTTTAAGCCGCCAATATTTCTTACGATAGGCACAGTGCCGTAGCGCAGCGCGTACATCTGGTTCAGTCCACAAGGCTCAACCCTGCTGGGCATTAGCAAAAAGTCGCAACCGGCATACATAATATGGCTGAGAGGCTCGCTGTAGCCGATATAACAGTTTACATAACCCTTAAATCTTTCTGCAAGCGCCGTAAGCGCGGCTTCCACATCAGGATCGCCGGAGCCAAGTATTAAAAAATTGGCAGCGCCGCCTGCCTGGTAAATACTTTGGCTGATGCCTCCGGGTAGCATGTCTGCTGCCTTTTCACCCACCAGCCTGCCAATGAAACAAATCAGCGGTTTGGACACATCCAATCCAAACTGCTCGCAAAGGTATTTTTTATTAACCTCTTTGCCTTCTGCTGCAGATGCTGCATTGTAATTTTGAACCAGGTGTTCATCAGTTTCGGGATTCCATACTTCCGTATCAATGCCATTTAATATACCAGAGCATTTGCCTCTTTCATATTCAAATAACGCTTCAAGCCCGCGTGCAGATTGGCGTAGTTCATCCATATACCCCGGACTAACCGTTGTAACACGCCAGGAAGATTTTACGCCAGATGCCATTGGGTTGATGGAATTATTCCAGTCAAGGCCTCCCCAGTTCCAAGTATCATAAGCAGGAATGTAGTGATATTTATCCCAACCAAACTGTCCCTGGTATTCGCCATTATGAATAGTAAATACAGTGCACACATTCGCAAGTTGGTAACTGAAAGCATAGCAATGCTTCATAAAGAAAGGAACGAGGCCAGCCTGATGGTCATGGCAATGAACAATATCCGGCATGTGTTGCCAGTGGCTTACCCAGTCGCACACGGCAAGCTGAAAAGATATAAACCTTTCGCGGTCATCATCGTAGCCATATATCTTTTCCCTGTCGAGCAAACCATTAATGTCTACTAGATAAAGATCAAAGCCCAACTTGTTGGTTTTTTCGCGGATCACGCTGTATTTAAACCAGTGACTTCCGAGTGTTTGGCCGCCTTCATGCACTAGTTCCCATTCATTTGCATATAAAAATTTTGTGCGGTACATCGGCATTACCACCTTTGTCACATGCCCCAGTTTATTTTGATATTTTGGCAGCGCCCCCACCACATCACCCAGGCCCCCAGCCTTAGCCATAGGAAAGCATTCTGCTGAAACATGAAGTATTTCCATAAATCTGATTTGGTTCATCTAAGGTAAAGAAATAAACGGCTAAAAATATTTATCCGCCCATGAAAGAGTTTCAATATCGGAATTTTTGAATTGACAAAAATTTTATTTTCAACAACAACTTCTTTACATTTACCCACTAAAATTAAAACCCGCCGTATGAGCAATCAAAAAACAACTAACTGGGGTCAATTTGGAACACTTGTTACAGTGTTCTTTTTTTGGGGATTTGTTGCTGCCAGCAATGATATTCTGATTCCGGTATTTAAAAAAGCGTTCGATTTATCACAGGCCCAAAGCCAACTGGTTTCCTTAGCATTTTATATTGCGTATACAGTTGGTTCGCTCATTTACATGTTCATTTCAAAAGGAATGAAACAGGACCTGATTAATAAAATAGGTTATAAAAATGGGTTAATCACTGGTTTGATCATTTCTGCATTAGGCACGCTATTGTTTTATCCTGCTGCCAATATAGGCTCTTTCGGTTTAATGATATCCGGCCTGTTTATAGTTGGGCTTGGGTTTTCGCTACAGCAAATTGTGGCAAACCCGCTGGCTATAGAACTGGGGCCAGCTTCAACAGGTTCTCAAAGGCTTACCATGGCTGGCGGTATTAATAACTTTGGTACTACTATCGGCCCTCTTATCGTTTCTTTTGCCATTTTCGGCTCAGCAACGGCAGCTAATGAAGAAGCCAGCATTGAAAGTGTAAAAATACCATACCTGGTATTGGGCGTTGTATTTGTACTGGTTGCCATTATGCTCAAGTTCTCTTCGCTGCCGGCAATTACAGCTACTAATCTGGAAGAAACTGATGACGTTGAACCGGGGCACCATCGCACATCGGCATTCAAATATCCGCAATTGGTATTAGGCATGATCGCCATTTTCGTTTATGTGGGTGTGGAAGTGGCTACTGCGGCAAACCTGCCAGCTTACATGGAAAAAGACCTTGGTTTCAGCACGAAAGATGTGGCCCCTTACATTTCTTTATACTGGGCCAGCCTTATGATAGGCCGCTGGGGTGGCGCTGTTGAAGCTTTTGATGTGAAAGCCGGCACTAAAAAGATATTGAGGTTTTTGGCGCCCTATTTGGCATTCGGCGTTTTTCTGGCGGTAAACTCCATAGCACAGCACGATATCAGGCCTTTTTATATTTATGGTGCTATTATTTTGGTAATGATCGTTTGTGATATTGCCAGCAAAGGCAATCCTGCCAGAATGCTGCTGATCTATTCTATCATGGGTATAGCAGCGCTTGTTATAGGAATGGCCACTACTGGTATGGTATCAGTATATGCATTTACAAGCGTGGGGCTGTTTTGCAGCACGTTATGGCCTTCCATTTTCGCGCTTGCAATTAACGGGCTTGGCAAACATACCAATCAGGGTTCCAGCTTCCTGATCATGATGATCATGGGAGGCGGTGTTATTAGTTGGTTGCAGGGTGTTTTAGCTGATGCCACCACCATTCACATGAGTTATATGGTGGGCGTCATCTGCTTTGCATACCTTGTGTTTTACGCAATCAGGGTAAGCGGCATTTTAAAAGCCCAGGGTATTGATCTTGATAAAATTGCAAAAGGAAGCGGACATTAACTGATCCTATAAATATTTGATTATGGCATTTGTTGATTTAAGTAAGGAATTAGCTATCGGCATTGATATTGGCGGCACCAACACCAAGTTTGGAATAGTAAACCACCGTGGCGATATTCTGGAAAAAGGAGAGATTAAAACCGATGCATATCCTACCATCCATTCTTTTATTGATGCACTGCATGAAAACCTTACACCCATGCTCGAAAAGCATGGCGCCGGCACTGTATTGAAAGGCATTGGCATGGGTGCACCAAACGGCAACTATTATACCGGTAAAATTGAATACGCGCCCAACCTACACTGGGAAGGCGTAATACCTATTGCACAGCTCACCAGCGAAAAGTTTGGTGTAACCTGTAAGCTCACTAATGATGCAAATGCTGCCGCTATGGGCGAAATGATGTATGGCGCCGCACGCGGTATGAAAGACTTTATCATGATCACCCTGGGTACAGGAGTGGGCAGCGGCATTGTGGCAAACGGGCATATGCTTTACGGACACGACGGGTTTGCCGGCGAACTTGGTCATATTATAGTGCGACCCGGAGGCCGAAAACACTGGAGCACCAATGCAATGGGTTCGCTGGAAGCTTATTGCTCTGCCACGGGCATTACCATCACGGCAAAAAAGCTAAGAGCCGAAAATCCAAAATCGCTTTTAAATGAAATTCCAGAGGAGGAAATTGATTCGAAAGCAGTGTATGATGCTGCAATGAAAGGAGATGCAACAGCTATAGAAGTCTTTCGTTATACCGGGCAGATACTGGGCGAAGCGCTGGCCAATTTCATCATGTTCTCATCACCGGAAGCAATTATTTTATTTGGCGGTGTAATTAAATCAGGTGATTTTATTTTGAATCCTGCCAGAGAACATATGGAAAAAAATCTTTTGCCGATTTTTCAAAACAAGGTACGCCTTGTGTTCAGCGAGCTAAAAGAGGCTGATGCCGCCATATTAGGCGCCAGCGCACTGGTGTGGGAAAAATAATCAATACAACTCCTGATAAATCTTTTAAAGCCGTTCCTGTGAGCGGCTTTTTTTATGATTGTCATAATACGGTTAAAAATGTTTTTTAGAAAATTAACATAAAAGTTGGTTCTGTAATTACCGAACTAACTTATTTTCGCGCATCAAAAAATTATCAACAACAAAAATGACAATGCTGAAGCTGGATAAACCGCTCTTCCTTGACATGGTTACATTTTATGGCCAGCTATTTGGCCTTACACCACTGGCAGCCAAAGTTTATGTGTACCTGATGTTTGATTTCAAGCGTGATGGTGTGCCTTTTGACGAGCTCACCGAAATTTTTAAAGTTAGTAAAAGCTCCATGTCGAGCAGCCTGCAACACCTGCTGCAGAACAATCACATCGAATACGTTACAAGCATTGATTCGCGCAAAAGACTTTTCCGAACCGATGCGCATTATACCTATATCAGGTTCAATGAAGTTTTAAAAAACCTGGAACGGGAGAAAGAACTAATGTCACGTTTCCTCACATTTAAAAGCGCTTCAAAATGCAAGGAGAAAACAATCAATACAAAGCTAGACGAGTATGTTGGTATTCTTGATGTGCATATCAAAACGCTCAATTCAACCATTAATAAATTGAAAAAAAAATAATACCTTTTATGTCAACAAACCTCAACATATTTTTTATAGCCGCTACCATAAGCGCACTGGCCGCATGTGGCAACAGCAACCAGCAAAACAACCAGTCGGCAAAAGTGTACCCCGTAGTAATAGTACCTGTAAGAGATGTTACAGGCTATACCACATTCCCTACAAGCATTGAAGGCCGGGTGAACAATGATGTGAGAGCGAAAATTTCAGGTTATATCAGGGAAGTGCTTATAGACGAAGGGCAGGCCGTAAGCCGCGGCCAGGTATTGTTTCGCCTTGAAACGAATATACTTACCCAAAATGCCAGTGCCGCACGGGGTGGCGTAAGCGCCGCTGCAGCCACGATAGCCGCGGCAAAAGCAGCTGTAAATGCAGCACAGGTAGAAGTGGATAAACTGGTACCGCTGGTTGAAAAAAACATCATCAGTGATGTGCAGTTGCAAACTGCCAGGGCTAATTTACTTACCGCGCAAAGTCAGTTGCGCCAGGCGCAGGCCAATCACACTCAGGCGCAGGCCAATTACAGGGGCGTTGCCGAAAATATTGATTACGCCGTGATTCGCAGCCCGATCAATGGTACTGTTGGCAAGTTGCCGTTGCGTGTGGGCAGCCTTGTGGGCCCCACCGATCCGGTGCCGCTTACCACTGTTTCAGATGTGAGCGAAGTGTATGCTTACTTCTCTATGAACGAGAAAGATTATCTCAACTTTTTAAACCAAACGCCGGGTGTAACAGTACCCGAAAAGCTCAATGGCCTTCCTCCTGTGGAGCTTGAACTGGCTAACGGTGAAACATACCCCGAGAAAGGCCGCATCAAAGCTGTGACCGGGCAAATAGACCCTGCAACGGGTACCATTCTTTTCAGAGCATCCTTCCCCAACCAACGCAAATTATTAAGCAATGGCAACAGCGGTACCATCAAAATTCCAAAACCTCATAACAATGTATTGGTAGTGCCGGAAGCTGCCACCTTTGAGCAGCAGGGCATTGTGTATGTGTTTAAAGTAAGCAAAGACACGGTATTGCAGGCAGTGGTGGGCGTAATTGACCGTATAAATAATATGGCATTGATTGGTGGCGGCATTAACAAAGGCGATACAATCGTTGCTTCCGGCATCAGTGGCCTTAGAAACGGAATGCCCGTTAAACCTAAGATGGTGGATTTTGACGAAACTGTTAACGCTATCAAACCCATATTTTAAAACTGATGTGATCATTGCATTTCTTTAAATCTTTCTACACCACGCATAACAAGTCATAATTTCTTATATGATCAAAACATTTATTAACAGACCTGTCCTGTCAACCGTAATTTCCGTAATACTCGTATTACTGGGTATATTGGGTTTGGTATCACTGCCTGTTACACAATACCCCGAAATAGCGCCCCCAACCGTAATGGTGCGTGCCAACTATCCCGGAGCCAATGCCGAAACAGTGATGAGAAGCGTAGTGGTTCCTATTGAAGAGCAGATCAACGGCGTTGAAGGAATGACCTATATTACTTCTACAGCCTCCAACGACGGCAGCGCCACAGTTGAGGTATTTTTCAGACAGGGTATTGATGCAGACATTGCATCGGTAAACGTTCAAAACCGTGTGGCAAGGGCTACGCCATTGTTACCTGCAGAAGTAACACGCTCTGGCGTGGTAACACAAAAACAACAACGAAGCGCCCTGATGTTTCTTTCGTTTTACAGCGCTAATAAAAAACTCAATGACGTATTTCTTCAAAACTATGTGAACATTAACGTCATTCCCGGTTTAAAAAGAATTTATGGTGTGGGCGAGGCACAGGTTTTTGGCGGAAAGTTATATTCTATGCGTATCTGGCTCGACCCTGCAAAATTGGCGGCTTACAGCGTGGAGCCTGCTGATGTTACCCGGGCTATTAACGAACAAAGCCTTGAATCGGCTGCAGGTTCTATCGGGCAAAACAGTGGCAGCTCCTTTGAATACATCATTAAATACAAAGGAAAATACAACGAGCAGGAACAATATGAAGACATCGTGATCAAATCTATGGGACAGGGGCAATTTTTGCGCCTGAAGGATGTGGCAACCGTGAAGCTGGACGCCTTATCATACTCCGGAGTTGGAGAAATAGACGGTAACCCCGCAGTTAGTATGGGTATTTTTCAAACACCCGGCTCAAACGCACAACAAATTATCAAAGACATTAAGAGCTACCTTAATGAATCTTCAAAATCATTTCCTGAAGGAATTGACTACCGTGTAAACTTTGATACGAACGAATTTTTAGAAGCTTCCATCAACAAAGTAATTGTAACCCTTATAGAAGCCTTTGCGCTGGTGTTCATCGTGGTATTTATTTTCCTCCAGGATTTCAGGTCAACACTCATCCCCGCTATTGCCGTACCGGTATCCATCATTGGTACATTTTTCTTTTTGAACCTGCTGGGGTATTCCGTCAACCTGCTTACACTTTTTGCACTGGTACTGGCTATTGGTATAGTGGTTGATGATGCTATTGTGGTGGTAGAAGCCGTGCACTCTAAATTAGACCACGGTGAAAAGAGCGCTAAAAAAGCAACAGTAAATGCCATGCATGAGATCACCGGCGCTATTATTTCCATCACATTGGTTATGGCGGCGGTGTTTGTTCCCGTTACATTCATAACCGGCCCCACTGGCGTGTTTTACAAACAGTTTGGTGTAACGCTCATTATCGCCATTATCATTTCAGCTATCAACGCGCTTACGCTCAGCCCCGCCCTTTGTGCGCTGCTTTTAAAGCCGCATGAAGAAGAATATGCTACGGGCAATAAGAAAAACTGGATACAGCGTTTCTTTGCCAAATTCAACGCGGCCTTTCATGCCATTACTACCAAATACGGCAAAACCTTTGTTTATCTCATCAGGCATAAATGGGTAACGTTTGCTATCCTCGGGGCCTCACTGCTTGGAATTTTTTGGGCAGCCAAAACAATGCCCACGGGCTTTGTACCCAACGAAGACAGGGGCATGATTTTCGCGAATGTGGAACTGCCACCCGGTGCCACCATGGAAAGAACTTACAATGCCATGAAGAAGCTTGAAGAGCAGGCAAAAAAAATTCCGGGTATTAGCGGCATAACCATTAATACCGGCCGAAGCCTGATAGCTGGCGCAGGCGGAAACTTTGGGCTGGGTTTTATTAGGCTTGATGATTTTAAAAAGCGCGCCAAAGATGACGATCAAAGTGTTGAAAGTATTACGAAAAAACTATTTGGTGTTGCAGCCGGTATTCCCGAAGCTAAAATGATCTTCTTCAGTCCTTCCAGCGTACCAGGGTTTGGTAACAGCGCCGGCTTTGAATTTGTGTTGCTCGACAGAGCAGGCGGCGAACTGAAAGAACTTGATGCAACCGCCCAGAATTTTATTGCCGAACTGAGCAAACGGCCGGAAATACAATACGCCCAGTCATCTTTCAATACTAATTACCCTCAGTATGAAATGGTATTGAACGTTCCTAAAGCCACCGAGTCGGGCGTTTCGATCAGTACCATTTTAAATACCATGCAGGGATACATCGGCGGTGTATATGCGGCTGATTTTACTAAATATGGCAAACAGTTCCGCGTGATGGTTCAGGCCCTGCCCGATGCAAGGGTTAACGAAAGCAGCCTGAACTCCATTTATGTAAAAACTGCCAGCGGAGCTATGACTCCGGTATCACAATTTGTAACGCTTGAAAAGGTTTATGGCCCGCAATCAACTACCCGCTTCAACTTATTTTCTTCTGTAGATATTACAGGAGCAAACGCGGCTGGCTTTAGTACGGGTGATGCCATCAACGCTGTTAGGGAAGTGGCAGATCAAACACTTTCGGCTAATTATAGTATTGACTTTTCAGGCCTCACGCGGGAAGAAATCAACGCAGGTTCTCAAACCATGATCATTTTTTTACTCAGCCTCGTTTTTGTGTACTTCATTTTGGCAGCACAGTATGAAAGTTATGTAATACCGCTAGCGGTGATCATTTCTTTACCGCTTGGAGTAATGGGCGCTTTTTTAGGGCAAAAACTATTTGGCCTGGAAAACAATATCTACTTCCAAATCGCGCTCATCATGCTGGTGGGGCTGCTGGCTAAAAATGCCATCCTCATTGTGGAGTTTGGCGTGCAGCGGCGGCGGCGTGGAGAAAGCATTCCAATGGCTGCCATCAACGCTGCTAAAGCGCGCTTTCGACCCATTTTAATGACTTCTTTCGCTTTCATATTTGGAATGTTGCCATTGGTTTTTGCAAGCGGCATAGGCGCTGTAGGAAATAAATCTATTGGTACAGGTGCAGCCACGGGTTTGCTTATAGGTACTTTTCTTGGCGTTATCGTAATACCGGTATTGTTTGTAATATTCCAGTGGCTGCAGGAGAAGATCAAACCACTAAATTTTGATGATTACCTGTCCACAACAAATTTTGATTAAACCTGCAACGTAAAACCTATCATTTAAAAATTTTTACGGATGAAATATAAACCGTTACACATACTGCCCGGGCGCTGGTTCACCATCATCATGGTACTGGTTATGGCTGCATTTTTTCAGGCATGTTCTATGGCTAAAAAATACCAGCAGCCGCAAAACGTGGTAGATGACAACCTTTACCGTACAGACAGAATTCAATCAGATACAGCCAACCTGGGATATTTATCATGGAAGCAATTATTTACTGATAATAAACTTGTTGAATACATTGAACAGGCGCTGCAAAACAATTTAGACATCAGGATAGCGCTGCAGCAGATATCCGCGGCAGAATCTTACCTGAAGCAGGGAAAGGCCGCGTTCTTCCCTACCCTTTCTGCAGGCCCGCAGGTGATGTACCAAACCAGTTCGTTAAATACACAGTTTGGGCAGATCATTGGCAGCAGGCAACATGTGATGCAGTACCAAATAGGAGCAGATCTTAGCTGGGAAGCCGATATTTGGGGTAAGATCAAAAGCAATGAAAGAGCGCTCCTAGCCAATTACCTGCGCACAGAAGCTGCTCACCAGGGTGTAAAATCTCAATTGGTAGCCACTATTGCTGATACCTATTATCAACTGATGGCGCTTGATGAACAAAAGCGAATTACAGAAGAAACCATCATCACACGGGAAAAGAACCTTGCAACCACCAAAGCTTTAAAAGATGCCGGCACACTTACTGAAGTAGCCGTGAAGCAAAGCGAAGCCCAACTTTTGAATGCCCGGGGTATATTAGTTGACCTTGAAAATAATATCAGGCTGCTTGAAAACTTTTTCAGCGTGTTATTAGGCATTTCGCCCAAGGCCGTTGAGCGCAATGCTTTGGCAGATCAGCGCATAACAGAAGACCTTTCCATAGGTATTCCCGCGCAACTGCTGAGAAACAGGCCAGACGTGAAAGAAGCCGAGTACCAGTTCATTAATGCTTTTGAACTGGTTAATGTTGCTAAGGCAAATTTCTACCCGGCTTTGCGCATCAGTGCTGGTGGCGGTCTGCAAAGCATCAACATTGATAATCTGTTCAGCCCAGGGTCCATTTTTGGCAGTGTGGTAGGTTCTTTACTTCAGCCTGTTTTTAACCAAAGGCAATTACGCACCCAGCACGAGGTTAGCCTTACTAACCAGCAGATCGCTTATTTGAATTATCGCAGGGCCGTATTAACAGCAGGCCGCGAAGTTTCTGACGCGTTGTTTTCTTATGACGCGCAAAACAGGATCATTGACATCAAACAACGAGAATATGAATCGTACAACACAGCGGCCGATTTCTCGCAGGAGTTGGTGAACTATGGCATGGGCAACTATCTTGAAGTTTTAAGAGCCGCAGAAAACGCGTTATCAGCCCAACTTAGTTATGTAAATGCGCGCTACGGCAGATTTAGTTCGGTTGTGCAATTATACCGCGCATTAGGTGGTGGATGGAAATAACTTCCTTTTAAATATAAAATTATAATAAATGAAAAAGAACATGAATGCCGGACTACTGATGCTTCGGTTATCTATCGGTATTTTAATGCTGATGCACGGCATTGCCAAAATTCAAAAAGGTGTTGAGGGTGTAAAAAGCTCTATCGGAAATGCCGGGTTGCCTGAAGCACTGAGTTATGCTGTATATCTTGGCGAGGTAATAGCGCCGTTGATGCTAATTGTTGGTTTCCGCTCGCGCATTGCATCACTATTTGTAGCCGCTACCATGCTTGTGGTTATGTTTATTCAATCCGAAAAACTTAACCAAACCATTCCAAACGGCGCCTGGGCGCTCGAGCTACAAGGGCTGTTTCTGTTTGGTTCAATAGCCATTTTTCTGGCAGGCGCCGGAAAGTATGCCGTGTCTACCAAAAACAAATGGGACTGATCATTTTTATAAAATAAGCTCAACTGCCACGCGCGGCAGTTTATAAATTCATCCTGAAAAATTATTTTATTACCGTTGCGGTTGTTACAAACTGCAGCGGTTTTTTATTTCAAATGCTTTTATTAATTTTCAGCAATGAAGGAGTGGTGGCCTTATATTCTTGCTACATTAGAAGTTTTGTACTTTTTGATAGCAGTGCTGGTAGCGACAAAAATTATTAAAGACACACGCACCACGTCCAAAACTCTGGCTTACATTCTTCTTATTATTTTTTTACCGGTACTTGGCATCATCATTTATTTTGTATTTGGCATCAACTACAGGAAGAATAAATTTTACAATTTTAAAATTGAACATAACCAAAAAGTTTACAACCAAATTGTAGACTATACTACACAAACCAACCAACGGGTTTTACATAAATACAAACACCGCCTGCTGCCTTACGAAGCGCTCATTACATTTTTATTCAACGCATCCCGCTCGCCGGTGGTGGAAGGCAACTGCATTGAAGTATTACAAAATGGTGAAGAGAAATTTAAAAAAGTGTTTGAAGCCATCAGGCTGGCGCGCTACCACGTACACCTTGAATATTATATTTATGAAAATGACAACATAGGCACCCAACTCGCAGAGCTGTTGATACAAAAAGTGGCAGAAGGCGTGGAAGTAAGATTTTTATATGATGCACTTGGCAGCAACCGCATCAAAAAGAAATTTGTAAACCGCCTGAAAAATGCCGGTGTACAAATAGCACCGGTTAATAAGATCCGCTTTCGGATGCTGGCCAACCGCATTAATTACCGCGATCACCGAAAGATCATTATTGTAGACGGGAAGGAAGCATTTACAGGCGGCATTAATGTTTCAGATAAATACATAAACAACGGCAACAATAAACGCTACTGGCGCGATACGCATTTATACATTAAAGGCCCCGGCATATTTTACCTGCAATATCTTTTTATAAGCAACTGGATTTTTTCTACGGAAAGAATGATGGATTTAAAAAAAGAATTTTTTAATGACATACCTGAACCTGAAAACAAAATCGTGCAGATAGCTGCCAGCGGGCCTGATACAAAGCCTTCCATCATGTACAGTACGGTATCATCTATATTCTCTGCAAAAAAACGCCTTTACATTACCACGCCTTATTTCATACCATCAGACAATG
>JAFAFV010000070.1 GCA_023423285.1 Bacteroidota bacterium | reverse complement strand
TAATCTATGCCTGCGTAGCTGCTTTTCCATTTTCTGTTAAGAATTTAATTACGGCGATCATTGCTATTGCAACAGGGGTGGTTACTTTTTTTGCTTTTGGAAAACCATATATCATTCCCATACTCATTGTATTGGGCGGAATACTCACCAACTTTAGCAAAAAGAGAATTCCCCAAATACATGAAAAGCCAAAGAAAATACAGTGGTGGAATATCTGGCTTTTTGCTATTATTTTTATTTTAGCTGGTGCCCTTAGTGAAACAGCTCGTAAGCATGATTGGGAGAACCGAAAGCCTCTGAATCTTTTTGAAAATACATATCGCATGGGAAGCCTGGTATTTGGGGGCGGAAATGTTTTAATGCCGTTAATGTACGAGCAGTTCAGCGTAAGGCCTGAGAACGTTGTGGATAAAAACCCAAAGGTGATACAAATTGACCGGAAAGATATGCTTCTGGGAATGGGGCTTGTAAGGGCCATGCCCGGGCCGGTATTTTCAATTTCTTCTTACACTGGTAGTTTGGCACTTCGCGATGGGGGCGTGGCGATGCAGTTATTTGGAGGTTTAATTGGAATGGTTGCTATCTTTCTTCCGGCGGCATTGTTGGTACTGTTCTTTTACCCTATCTGGAGCAACCTTAAAAAATTTTCAGCAATTTACCGTTCGCTGGAAGGTATTAATGCCGCTGTATTGGGAATCATGGCTGGTTCCACCCTCTATATTATGAAAGATATTTCTTTTCTTACCCAGGATTTTTCGGGTTTTACCAATGGGGCGGTTATTGTAGGAACTGCATTGATATTAACCTTTACAAAAATACCGGCACCGGTAGTAGTAGTTTTTTGCCTTGCGTTAGGCGTTTTCTTATAAGATTACTTTCTGTAATAGCCGCCTTTTTCAATTTCATCAATTACGGCATCTGGTAGCATATAGCGTACAGATTTTTTCTGGCGAATGAGTTGCCTGATAACTGTGGCTGACAGCTCAAGCAGCGGGGCCTCTGCTATAGTTAGACGGGCTCCCTGTTTGTTGTTTATTACAAAACCTGGGCGATTGTATATAATAATATTATAATTATCTATAATATAATTATAATTTTTCCATTTGTCTATATTTTGAAAACTATCCCCGCCCATAATAATTACAAATTCGTTATCAGGATATTTTTCTTTTAAATGATTGAGTGTGTAGCTTGTATATGATGGGCGGGGTAAATTAAATTCTATGTCAGATGCTCTCAGATGAATCTCACCTTCTATGGCTAGATTAATTAGGTGCAACCTATGTTTCTCATTCAACAAAGATTTACTCTCTTTAAGAGGATTGTGAGGTGATACCACAAACCAAACTCTATCAACAAGAGCCTGATTAACTATATAATTAGCGATGATCAGGTGCGCGTGATGAATGGGATTGAATGAACCAAAAAATAAACCGATTTTCATGGAGCAGTTTATAACAATTCTACTTCAATATACTTAGCTTCTTCCACCCGTAAACTTAAAGTGTAACCCGCAACGGCAATCGATATTGGATCGTTCAGAGGGGCTTTTTTCAAAATCTCAATATGTTCACCGGGTAAGCAACCCATTTCCATCAGTTTAAGGAAAATTTCTTCAGATGCAAATTTTGTAATTTTTGCCTTCTGTCCGGTTTTCAAATCTGCCAGTAATATTAACTCTGTCTGCATGAGTACAAAACTAACCATTGTCGTTTGTGTTTTGTTTACGAATTTTGATTGATGGGTATTGTTTCACAGATAAATGTCATTTTCTTTTTTCAGAAAAAGGTTTTTCTTCCAAATCGTAAATTTCTGAAAAAATTTATTTACATGTTTTTTCAAAAAGTTGGCAAGACATCAGGCGAGATTAGGATTATCTTCTGTTCTGATGAAGAACTTTTAAAAATCAATCAGGAATATCTAAATCATGACTATTACACTGACATTATTACATTTCCATTTTCAAAGCCCAAAGAAACTCAAATTGATTCGGAGCTTTATATTAGTATAGACCGAGTAAAAGAAAATGCGGCCAAAAGTAGGCATACTATACAGCATGAACTTCACCGCATAATATTTCATGGTTGTTTACATCTTGCAGGACTTAATGATAAAACAGAAGAAGAACAGCAAATCATGAAACACAATGAAGATTTACTCTTAAAGGAATACTTTGTTCCACGTGAAACATAGTCTGTGTGTTCCACGTGGAACGGATAAGATTTTATTCCTTGGCTTCCCATTAATACCTTTGCAAAATGTTTCCTGAATATGACGTAATTATAGTAGGAGCTGGACATGCAGGCTGTGAGGCCGCAGCAGCCGCGGCAAATATGGGCTCCAAAACGCTTTTAATAACCATGAATTTGCAAACGATTGCACAAATGAGCTGTAACCCGGCTATGGGCGGCATTGCAAAAGGTCAAATTGTACGTGAAATTGATGCGCTGGGTGGTTACTCAGGTATAGTGACAGACGAAACTATGATACAGTTTCGCATGCTGAACCGCAGCAAAGGTCCTGCTATGTGGAGCCCGCGTGCTCAAAGCGACCGAATGTTGTTCTCGGCTAAATGGAGGGAAATGCTGGAACAAACACCAAACCTTGATTTTTACCAGGATATGGTAAAAGGATTAATTGTAAAAGATAACCTGGTTGGCGGTGTTGTAACTGGAATGGGGCATGAAATAACAGCTAAATCTGTCGTGCTTACGAATGGAACTTTCTTAAATGGAATTATTCACATAGGAGAAAAGCAATTTGGCGGTGGTAGGGTAGCCGAAAAAGCTGCTACTGGAATTACTGAGCAGTTGGTACAGCTTGGTTTTGAGAGCGACCGTTTAAAAACCGGCACACCACCAAGGGTAGATGGCCGTAGCTTGGATTACAGTAAAATGGAAGTTCAGCAAGGTGATGATGAGATTGCAGGATTTTCATATACTAATACTAAAAAACTTGCTTCAAATCAACAAAGATGCTGCTGGATTACTTATACTAATAGTAATGTACATGAGATATTGAAAACCGGGTTTGACCGTAGTCCTATGTATGCAGGGCGAATAGATGGTGTGGGCCCGAGATACTGTCCAAGCATCGAAGATAAAATCAACAGGTTTGCAGAAAGGGATCGTCACCAATTATTTGTAGAACCTGAAGGGTGGAATACGGTAGAGATATACGTAAATGGATTTTCCACCTCGTTACCGGAAGACGTGCAATACAGAGCGCTGCAAATGGTTCCTGGTTTTGAAAATGCACGCCTGTTCAGGCCCGGTTATGCAATTGAATATGATTATTTTCCACCAACACAGCTCAAAAACACATTAGAAACTAAGTTAATACGTAACTTATTCTTTGCCGGA
>JAFAFV010000177.1 GCA_023423285.1 Bacteroidota bacterium | reverse complement strand
ATAAAAGGCTGGTGGGCTACCTGGCAAATGCCAATATCATTTATGGAGGCGAATACAACGAAGAGCAACGGTTCATCAGTCCAACAATTGTTGAAATTCGCAGCATTGAGGAACCGATTATGCAGGAAGAAATATTCGGTCCCATACTGCCTGTTGTAATATATCAATCTGCACATGAAGCGCTTGAAATCATTCAGCAAAACAAAAACCCACTTGCCTTTTACGTGTTTACAGAAAATAAAAAAGAAGCAGATAAATGGCTGTTAAAAGTACCCTCTGGTAATGCAGCAGTAAATACGGCTGCTGTTTTTTATATGAATAAAAATCTGCCTTTCGGAGGCCGTGGTAACAGCGGCACGGGCAGGTATCATGGCAAATTCTCCTTTGAAACATTCAGCCACCAAAAGGCTGTGCTGAAACGCCCAACATGGCCCGACTTTACAATAGCTTATCCCAGCTATAAAGGCAAGCTCAAACTTTTAAAAAAGGTGTTCTGAACAAAAATTCAACCAATAAATAAATGACAATTAAACAAACTATAATGCGTGGCATGTACCCGTTGCTACAACTGTTCTCTGCTAAAAAGAATTTACAGGAAAACACTAAAAAGGCATTGACATCTTTTTATGAACTGTCAGCCAAGGCAAACGATGGCAGTTGCTATGAATTTTCGCAGCTAAAAGGAAAAAAGGTTTTGATCGTGAATACAGCATCCGGTTGTGGCTATACGCCGCAATATGCAGATTTACAAAAGCTGTATAAAAAAGAAGCCGGAAGGCTGATGATACTTGCTTTTCCGGCCAACGATTTTAAAAATCAGGAAAAAGCAAGTGATGAAGAGATACTGGAATTTTGCACAGTGAATTATGGCGTAACATTCCCGCTCATGAAAAAATCTGTAGTTATAAAAAATCTTCAGCAAAATAAAGTGTTTGAATGGCTTACGCAAAAAGATAAGAATGGGTGGAATGATGTGGCACCGGAATGGAATTTTTCAAAATACCTGATCAATGAAGCGGGAGAACTCACAAACTATTTCTCTCCGGGAATATCGCCACTTGGAAAGGAAATTGAAAATGCGCTAAATAAATAATATGCACTGGATCATTTTAATTATAGCAGGTTTATTTGAAGCTGCTTTTGCCACCTGCCTTGGTATGTCCCATCAAACAAAAGGTAAAGAATCAGTATGGTGGCTGGTTGCTTTTTTAGTAACCTTAACGATCAGCATGGTACTATTGTACATAGCCACTCAGAAATTACCTATTGGTACTGCTTATGCCGTGTGGACGGGTATTGGCGCTGTAAGTACGGCAATTATCGGTATTTTATTCTTTAAAGAGCCAGCCACCTTTTGGCGGCTGTTCTTTATTTTTACTTTGATAGCCAGTGTTGTTGGACTAAAGGCTGTGTCTCCGAATTAAAACAAGCTATTCGGAAGTAGGTATTTCAAGTCCCCAGTTTCTTCCTTTGTCTATTGCAGGAACACCATACAGCAACCAGGCTGGCGCTTTTGCCCCTTTCAGGTAATGATCAAAAAACTGTGACAGCCTCACGGAAAGATCTTTCCGGTTTCTGCGTTCTACAAGGTTGTGATCTTCGCCATTATATTGCAGCATCCATACCGGTTTACTAAGTCTTCTCATAGCAGAAAACAATTCAATTCCCTGGTACCAGGGCACAGCGCCATCGGCATCATTATGCATGATCAGCAGCGGCGTATTGATCTTATCAGCTGCAAAAAGCGGTGAATTTTTCAAATACAGATCAGGCCTTTCCCAAAGTGTGGCGCCAATCCGGCTCTGTGTTTTTTCATATTGAAACTGACGCACCATACCGCTTCCCCAGCGTATGCCGCCATATGCGCTTGTCATGTTGCTTACAGGGGCACCGGCTCCCGCGGCTTTAAACATATTGGTACGTGTAATTAGGTAAGCTACCTGGTAGCCGCCCCAGCTTTGACCCTGTATGCCCATGCGGGTACTGTCTATCCAGGGCAGCCTGCTTAAGTGTTTTGCCGCGCTTACCACACTATTGTAAGCGCTCTCGCCCGGCTGGCCGGTTTTGTAGTAAATGTTCGGGTCAAATACAATATATCCATTGCTTACAAAATAGGGAATATTAATGGTAGAGGCGCTGGGCGCCGGTTGTTTATACGAGTAAATGCCATCGGTGTTTTTTTCATAGAAATAAAATACAACCGGGTATTTTTTATTGGGATCGAAATTTTCGGGTTTGTACAAAATACCTTCACTCATTTTACCGTCAAACATTTTCCAGCGTACCAGCTCGGCGGTAAGCCAATTGTAAGGCTCCTGCTGTGCGGCAATATTTGTAACCCGTATTAATTGTTGAAGATTTTTTCCTGTATATAATTCAGATGACTGAATATCGGCCAACTGAACAAGGTAAGCCTCTGCCTCTTTCGCTTTTAAAATATTGGTAAACGACTTGTTTTGCGACACGATGAGCCTGGGCGCGGCACTGCTGTCGGCAATCTTTGAAAAGAGATGCCAGCTTTTATCGGAAAGATGCTGTGCCGTAAACAGCAATGTATCGTTCGGTTCAAAAAATCTTTTTTCAGCATCAATGGAAACATAATCGAACTGCAGGTTTTTAGCTTTGCCAGCTTGGGTAAAGTTTACAGCCGGCTCGGAAGCATCCGGGGAAGCTTTCCAGGTATCGTAATAAGTTTTAATAAATACGGCTTCGTCATTTTGGCTCCAGCCTGCTATGCCCATCGGGCGCGGAAAGTCAGGCACATCGTTTTCTATGTCGTAAACAGGATGCGCAATACTTTTGGTAATGTTGGCTGTTTTTGCTGATGCCACATTGTAAGCAGCGTAGTTTTTTGTTTCGGGATTGTACCAGTAAATATATTTTCCTTTCGGCGATGCCTGGTAAACGGTATAAATGTTTTGCTGTACCAGTTTCCTGTTGCCGGTTTTTATGTCAACTATGTAAGCGGTGTTGCGTGCGCGCCCTTCCCAGTTAGCTGACACACGGTTGCCTTTGGTGGTTTGTGCCAGCGCCCAGTCTGCATTGCCTTCGTCAACCAGCGTTATATTTTCCAGATCCGCATCTGCCAGTTGTATCAGCGTTTGATTGCCGGGAATGGTAACAGCCATAAAACTTCTGCGGCTTTCCTGGGGCAGTTGTTTTAACTGCTGCGGCTGAATGTATTCATCATTATAATGCCAGATGTCGAGCCGCGCTGTTTCAAAATCTACCAGCGTGGTATCTTTTGGCAGTTGGATGGGCGCTACGCCAAAGAATAGTTTTTGCCCGTCTTTGCTAAAGCGCAGCATCGCATTTTCGCTGATGGTGTGGCCGGCTTTCAAGCCTTGCGTATTACGATCAGCTTGTAATGTGGCCGAGTCAATGCCATTTTTATAATACCAAAGTTTATAAAACTTTTGCAGCGCTTTTTCAGCGCTGTCTCTTTCGGCTACAAATGCCCATTGGCCCCCGTTTTCATCAGCAGCAAAACTTTTTGCATCATTAAAGCCGGTTAAGATGGTATCCGTTTTATCCAGCATCAGGTGGTGAATGGCGATATAAGGTTTGGTTAAAGTATCCTTTTTATCCCTGGCTGTTTTTAAAAGCAGTGTGTTGCC
>JAFAFV010000135.1 GCA_023423285.1 Bacteroidota bacterium | reverse complement strand
CGGCTTTTGGCAGTCCGCCTTTTGCTGCCGCGGCACCACTGTCAGCAAATGCGCCTTGCTCTTTCAGATTCTGCATATTAAAACCATTAGGTATGTCATCCGCATTAAAATCCTGCGTGCCCATAGGAGGCACAAACGCGCTTAAGCCTTTTAAAGGCGCGCCCCATAAACCTGGTATCATGTAAAGTGCAATGGAAAGCGAGGCGATGGCAAACATGAGCCGTGTAACCGTTAAAAACGGTACACCAAAATCATTTTTTGGAAGTTCATCATCGTGCCTGAATTTTAATTTCCCTAATAAATAAATACCCAGCAGTAAAAAGATCACCACCCACAGAACAATAAAAACTTCCCGGTCTAATATGCGCCAGTTGCGTACCAAGTCAGCATTTGACAAAAACTTCAGCGCCAGCGCCAGTTCTAAAAAGCCCAGTGTAACTTTCACCGAGTTCAGCCATCCGCCTGCTTTGCCCAGCATATTCAGCCTTTCAGGGAAAAAAGCAAACAGTGCAAAGGGCAATGCCAGCGCCAGTGAAAATGCGAACATGCCCACCAGCGGGCCATAATAATTGTCCATGGAAGCCACGGCAAGCAAAGGGCCAATAATGGGGCCGGTGCAGGAAAAAGAAACGATTACCAGCGTGAGTGCCATAAAAAAGATGCCCATGATGCTGCCGGTACCCGCTTTACTGTCTGCTTTTGTAGACCAGGAACTGGGCAATTCGATTTCAAAAGCACCGAGAAAAGAAAAACCAAATAAAACAAATATGGCAAAGAAAATGAGATTGGCGATCCAGTTGGTAGCCAGGTTGTTTAAAGCTGCTGGGCCAAAAATGATGGTGATCAGAAAGCCCGCCAGCGTGAAAATGGTGATGATCGAAAACGCGTAAATTAACGCATTACGAATACCGTCTTTTTTGTTCTTACTTCTTTTCAGGAAAAAGCTAACAGTTACAGGTATCATGGCGTAAATACACGGCGTGAGTAATGCCAACAGACCGCCGCCAAAAGCCGCCAGGAAGATCCACCATAAAGAGTTATGTTCTTTAGTTGTTTTTACGCTCCCGGCTTCTGCCGGTGCAATGGCAACGTTTGTTGAATCAGGACCGGGCATAATCACAAACCGGAATGGCTTTTCAGCCAAAGGGTATTCATCTCCGTTTTTATACATATAAGCCACGGAGCCTTTTATAATTGCGGAGTCTTTTGCATCAATATTTACGATCTGCATCCATTGTATAGAATCTGCCACGGTATGCACTTTCATTTGCAGCAGCGGGTCAGTTTGTATTAAAACATTCCCTTTTTCAGTTACAGCATCTTTTATATAAGGAGATGCAGCTGTATCAAATTGTATTTTGGAAAATACCGGATCATCAGCAGTTTTTTGCAGGGTAAACAGTTTTACACCAGGCTTGGCCACTTTTGCCGTAATGGTTAGTGCTACCTCATTATTATTGATCCTTTGTTGTGTATATGAAAAAATAATGGCAGAAGAATCCTGCGCATGTATGATGAAAGCGTTAAAAATTAACAATAATAAAACCGGAAATCTTTTCATGAAACCTCATTTACAATTCGTGCAAAAGTAAATATTTAAAATGCGCCGGGCAAATGCCTGCTTTTGATTAACAAATAATTGCACTTCCGGTTGATTGACCGATCTTTTATCTGCGGGATCTGGGGAGAAAATAATTTATTTCCCCTAAATACCGGTAATTTTAAGTTCAGATTTCTGCTGATCTATAATTTTAATCTTAGCTTAACCTTTTCATACAGGCTTTCAGGCTTTCTTTCCATTCCGGTATATCTATAGCGTACACATTCCTGATCTTTGATTTGTCCAAAACCGAATAAACCGGGCGCGTGGCAGCCGTTGGATAAGCTGAGGTGGGAATGGGATGCACTTCGCAGGCGGCGCCTGCAATTTCTTTAATAGCTAAAGCAAATTCATACCAGTTGATCATGCCTTCGTTGGTATAATGGTAAATGCCCGGCACCCATTTGTTCGAACTAATGATTTGGAGAATGGCCGAAGCCAGGTCTGCCGCGTAGGTAGGTGTGCCATACTGGTCACTCACAACGCTGATGGAGGGCCGGCTGCTCATAAGCGATAACATGGTTTTGACAAAATTCCTTCCAAACGATGAGTACACCCAGGCCGTGCGGATAATGATCACATCCGCATTTTCGAGCGCCCGCTTTTCTCCTGCTAATTTAGTGATGCCGTACACACTTGCCGGTTCAGTGGCATCATCGGGCAGGTAAGGGCGCGAGCCATGGCCATCAAATACATAATCAGTTGAAATGTGAATGAATTTGGTGCCATGCTTTTGGCTGGCTTTTGCCAGATAACCCACCGCGTGGGCATTAAGGTCATCAACCAGTTGGCGCTCTGCGGGATCTTCTGCTTTATCCACAGCGGTGTAAGCAGCGCAGTTAATACAGTAATCTGGTTGAACTGTATCAAAAAATGTATTCACAGCGCTTTCATCAACAATTGAAAGTTCGTGGTAGTCCGTAAATATAAATTCATACGCAGGATATCCGGTGGCAAGTTCTCTTATTTCTGAACCCAGCTGACCGTTGGCGCCAGTTACTAATATTTTTTTCATTGAGAATATTTTACAGAATGCATCCCTTATTAACGGTTTAAAAATTACTAATACAATCTTTAAACCTCGGTAAAGCAATATCTTTTTCAGAAATGATGGCTACTGTGGAGGGCACCTGCCAGTCAATGGCAAGATCCGGATCGTTGTAAATGATACCGCCCTCACTTTCTTTGTGGTATAAGGCATCGCATTTATACATCACCGCCGCTTTGGAACTTAGTACAGAAAACCCATGCGCAAAACCATGCGGAATGAGCAATTGCTTTTTATTTTCAGCAGAAAGTTCTATGGAAAAATGCTTACCAAATGTAGGCGATTGGCGTCTGATATCTACCGCTACATCCAGAATGCTACCTTCAATTACACGAACCAGTTTACACTGCGCGTGTGGTTGCAACTGATAATGCAGGCCGCGAATAACGCCGTATGTTGAGGCTGACTGGTTGTCCTGAACAAACCTGTACTTTAAGCCTGCTTCATTAAAAACGGCTTCATTATAAGCTTCAAAAAAATAGCCGCGATTGTCTGCAAATACCCTGGGCTCAAAAACCAATAATCCTTCAATTCCTGTTTCTGTAAAAGGCATGGATGTTATATTCTAATTGTCAATTTGATGTAGGTGTTGGGTTACTTGTTTACAAAATCCAAAATGGCTGATGTAATGTGCTCCAGTTGCTCTTCATCCAGTTCAGTATGTATGGGCAATGAAAGCACCCTGTCATTTAGCCACGAAGTTATGGGAAGCTCAAGAGTTTGAACATTAAATTGCTCAAACATTTTTTGCTTATGCGCGGGCAGCGGGTAATAGATCATTGCGGGAATTCCTTTGGCAGACAAATGCTGTATCAATGCATCCCTGTCCACATCATTAAGTATAATGGTGTACTGATGGTAAACGTGCGTACTGTAGGAGGTTTTGGCAGGTACTGTAATTTTATCGCAACCGGCAAATGCATTATCGTAATACGCCGCTGCAGCCTGGCGCGCCGCGGCATATTCATCAAGATGCCGGAGCTTTACATTTAAAATGGCTGCCTGAATGCTGTCGAGGCGGCTGTTACAGCCCACCATATCATGGTAATATCGTGTCTTCATTCCATGGTTGGCAATCATTTGCAGTTTTTCAGCAAGCGCGGCGTCATCCGTAAAAATAGCGCCGCCATCGCCAAACGCTCCCAGGTTTTTGCTGGGATAAAAGGAAGTACATCCAATATGCCCAATGGCTCCTGCCTTTTTCACACTGCCATTACTGAATGTAAAATCACTGCCAATCGCTTGCGCATTGTCTTCCACTACGTATAGCCCATGCTCATTTGCTATTTGCATGATTGCTTCCATGTTGGCACACTGGCCGTATAGATGCACGGGCACAATCGCTTTTGTTTTTGGAGTGATGGCTTTTTTGATTTCTTCAGGGTCAATGCAAAATGTTTCTTTATCTACATCCACAAAAACAGGGGTAAGTTTCAGCAGTGCAATAACTTCAGTTGTAGCAATAAACGTGAAAGACGGCGTAATGATCTCATCGCCGGGCTGCAGGTCAAGCGCCATCAAAGCTATTTGAAGGGCATCGGTTCCATTTCCGCAGGGAATGACATGCTTCACATTCAGGTAAGCAGCCAGGCCTGTAGCAAATTCCTTCACCACGGGGCCGTTTATAAACGCGCTGCTTTCCATTACATTTAAGACCGCCTGATCCACTTCTTCTTTTATTTTATGATACTGAGTTTTGGTATCTACCATTTGTATTGACCGCATAAGATTAATTTTTTAAACGCGGCAAAATTAGCGAAATACAACTACAACCAATGCCAGTTGCAGGCTTTGTATGAATCGCTTACTTTTGTCAAAACCTGTTTGTGGCTGTTTTATTATACAATATTTTTATACAATTATACCTGGCAGGCATTTCCCTGGCTGCAATTTTTAATAAGAAAGCAAGGCTTTGGATAAGTGGCCGTAATAATATTTTTGAAAGGTTGAAGCAAAGCATTGCCGACACACCACAAGTCATTTGGGTGCATTGCGCTTCGCTGGGCGAGTTTGAACAGGGGCGGCCGGTTATTGAAAGTTTGCGAAAAGAATATCCCAATTATAAAATACTGCTGACCTTTTTTTCTCCATCGGGCTATGAGATCCGTAAGGATTATAATGGCGCTGACTGGGTTTTTTACCTTCCGCATGACAGCCCACGAAATGCCAAACGCTTTTTGGATATTGCAAAACCAAGCCTTGCCATTTTTGTAAAATATGAGTATTGGTATCATTATCTGCAACAGTTACATCAGCGGCAAATTCCGGCTGTTTTAATTTCTGCCATTTTTCAAAAAGATAAAATATTTTTTAAATGGTACGGTACGTTGCATCGTAATATGCTGCAGTATTTCCGACATATTTTTGTGCAGGATGTAGAAAGCAAAACGCTGCTACAAACCATCCTACCTAAAGAAAAAGTTTCAGTGGCGGGAGATACGCGGTTTGACCGGGTGATGGAAATCGCCACACAATTTAAACCGATTGTTACAGTGGAAAGATTTGCGATCGGTCGTACTATAATGGTGGCTGGCAGCACTTGGCCCGAAGATGAAAAGCATCTAAAATTAATTCTGAATAAAATTGATGAATTATCCTTGATCATTGCACCTCATGAAATTACACCAAGTCATATCAACTTTATACAAAGTATTTTTCCAAATAATATTTTATATTCAGAGCTTGAAAAAGACTATTCTGTTAATGGGTTAAACACAAAGAATGTTTTAATTATCAATAACATTGGAATGTTATCTAAACTTTATCGCTACGCTACTATCTGTTATGTGGGTGGAGGGTTTAACAAGTCGGGCATTCACAATACACTTGAGGCAGCGGTATACTGTAAACCAGTTATTTTTGGCCCTAATTACGAGAAATTTTCAGAAGCCGTTGAACTGATTAAAAATAAAGGTGGCTACTCCTATAAAACTGAAAATGAATTCACAGACATCATCTCCAACCTTCTCTGCAACAAGCCGTTATTGCAAGCGTCTGGAAAAAGTGCCGGAAATTTTGTAAAAACCAATACCGGGGCTACAAGTGTAATCCTTCACTTTTTTAAGAAAATCTTTTTTTAACCAACTGGTCAAACTGTTGCACAGCCGGGTCATCTGGCAGCCATCCCAGTTTTGTTTTCAGTTCCCGTCTGATCCAGTATTCTGCTTCGGCATAGGCTTGAAAATTATCTATAGTTTTAATGCTGCGCTCGTACATATTTTTATCTCCCCTGAAAAGTTTTTTTAAAAACAACTGCCTGTCATCATTGGTAATGGACTTCTTTAAAAGCTTCGGCATTTGCTTTGGTTCTGCCGCTGGTTTAGCTTGTTCTGTAGTATTTAGTTTGGCATATTGAGTAAATGTGGGCACTTCATTTACAACATTGTGCAGATCAGTTTTAAGTGCTAAAGCTGACGCTTGCCTACCGGTTTTTTTCTGTTCTTCTCTTTGCAGTTTCATCAAAGATTCCATCTCGGCAAGAGCTTCAGATTTTGATTGTTGCAGTAATAATTCGTTGATCTCTTCTTCGCTTACGTCATCATTCATTGGCAGTTCAAACACAACTTTTTCATCATCATCGCCAAACAGCTCAACCTGCCTGGGGCGGTTTACTGAGGGCGCGTTGGGAATGAGGACCGTTACAGCAGAAGTTCCAAGCATTTCTGCTTCCTTTATACCACCTGTTAGTTCTTTTTGAAGCATTTGCAGCGTTATAAGCATTTCTCCAGGCGACGCTTTTTGCCTGTATTGCACGTTTAATTTTTCTATGAGAGCCTTAATTCTTTGCATTATCCCTACATTTGATAAAATTTTTGCGGAAAGATTCAATTTATCAAATTAACCGCAAAAACTATGCTTTGTTTACGGCATAATGGCATACCATGTTTATTGAACCAAACCTTAAAGGCGAAAGGCGGGGCTGGATTGAAGTGATCTGCGGCTCAATGTTTAGTGGTAAAACCGAAGAACTCATCAGGCGGCTGAAAAGGGTAAAAATTGCTAACCTGAAAGCAGAAATTTTTAAACCCGCTATTGATACGCGTTATGATGAATTTAATATTGTATCGCATGATACCAATGTTATTCCATCCACACCGGTTGACAATTCGCAAAAAATATTACTAATGGCGCAGGGCGCCGATGTGATTGGCATTGACGAGGCGCAGTTCTTCGACAGCGAGTTACCGAATGTGTGTGATCAGTTGGCCTACCAGGGTTTGCGCGTCATCGTGGCGGGGCTGGACATGGATTTTACAGGAAAACCCTTTGGGCAAATGCCCTATATTTTGGCGAAGGCCGATTATGTAACAAAGCTTCACGCTATTTGCCAGAAATGCGGCGCAATAGCTAATTACTCCTACCGCAAAATACCCGATGATGAACAGGTGATGCTGGGCGCGTTAGACGCCTATGAGCCACGCTGCCGCAAATGTTATTTTGAAAAGAAAGATTAGATACCATCAGCCGCACATCTCACATATTAACGCTTTTTAAAAAAGACCTGCTGCTGGAAGTGCGGCAGCAATACAGCTTTTACGGCATTTTGCTGTACGTGGGCGCCACTATTTACATGCTCTTTCTGGCCATTGAAGAGCCGGAAGCAGAAATATGGAGCGGCCTGTTCTGGATCATACAATTATTTGTGTGTGTGAATGCAGTGGCTAAAAGTTTTTTGCAGGAAACCAAAGGCCGAATGCTGTATTTCTACTCCATTGCCTCGCCTGTAGATTTTGTACTCGCTAAGTTGCTGTTCAATTCCTTGTTAATGTTGCTGATGACGGTGATTGCCATGGCATTGTTCCTTGCGTTTTTAGGCAACCCGCTCAACAAACTCCTTCCCTTTTTGGGGCTTACACTGCTTGGCGGCTGGAGCCTTAGTATGGTATTTACGTTTCTGGCCGCCATCGCTGCAAAAGCGCAGCAAAATGCAGCCATCATGGCCATATTAGGTTTCCCGCTTATTGTACCACAGCTAATGCTTTTAATGAAACTTTCGGTTGCTACGTTTAAAGATGGTATCAGCATCATGACAACCGACATCATGCTGCTTATTGCGCTCGATTTTCTGGTGGGCATACTGGCCGTAATATTATTCCCGTTTTTATGGAAAGACTGATTTAAAATATTTTCTTAATGAATATTTTTGAATGATGCGTTAATAGCAATTACACAAAGTTTTAAACAACATTCAAGAAAAGTATTTACATAATGGCAGGCCCCTAATTTTACTTTTCTCAACAACTTTAGCCTTACTTTTGCGTTTTATGTTTAGCAAAAAACAAAATGGTGATATGAATAAATGGTGGTGGAAAATACTTTGTATTGTTTTATTAGCATATACCATCGTAGCTGGACTGCTTATTAAGATACCAAACCTGCCTGTTTTGGGTGAAACGATCCGCAACCTCTTTTATCACGTGGGCATGTGGATGGCCATGATGGTTTTATTTAGCTGCTCACTTTATCACTCTGTAAAATACCTGCGCACCAATAATTTGCGGTCAGACCTGGCTGCCCGCAGCTACGCTGTTACGGGTATTTTATTTGGCGTTTTAGGGTATGCCACCGGCGCTATATGGATGAGTTACACCTGGGCCGATCCCAATAATCCCGCGTTTGAATCGTTCAGCGCTATTGCGCGCGAACCCAAGCTTATTGGTTCAGCAATGGCTTTACTCATTTATCTGGCCTATCTTATTTTGCGCGATTCCATTCCTGATATTGATAAAAGAGCAAGAATAAGCGCCGTGTATAACATTTTTGCCTTTGCCATGCTTTTTCCCACCATCTGGATTGTGCCACGCATTTTGCCAAGCCTTCATCCGGGACAGGATGGTAACCCTGCGCTGAATTTTAGAGACCTTGATGCTACCATGCGTACCGTATATTACCCCGCCATGATAGGCTGGATCTTGCTTGGCGTTTGGATCGCTACGATAAAAATCAGATTAGGCTTAATTAAAGAAAATCAATTGATAAAATGAACAGGTTACTGATGATATTATGGATACTAACAGCGCCGTTGGCAACACTTGCACAGTCAGGAAATTTTATGTACAGCAGCGGCAGAATTTATGTGGTTATAGCTGTACTGCTCACCATTTTTACAGGCATTATTTATTACCTGGTAAGGATTGACAGGAAAGTAGACAAGCTAAGAAAACGAGAACAAGCCAACCGTTAAGCCGTCACTTTTTATTTTCAATCAGTTGGCTTGCAAAAATGACTACAGCTTCCCTATGCTTCAGAATACGAATTGCTCATTTGAAAAATTATATTATTTATGTCACAGTACAATTTTTTTGCCGCTGTAGAAAAGAGTTTTGAAAAAGCAGCGCAATTTACAAAGTGGGATAAGGGCTTGCTGGAACAGATCCGTGCCTGCAACTCAGTCTTAAGATTAAGATTTCCTGTAAAAAAAGAAGACGGAACAATTGAAGTGATTGAGGCTTACCGGGTACAACACTCTCATCATAGAACACCCTGTAAAGGCGGTATTCGTTTTTCTACCGGCGTTAACCAGGATGAGGTGATGGCGCTTGCAGCCTTAATGACTTATAAATGCGCCATTGTTGATGTGCCATTTGGCGGTGGAAAAGGCGGTATTAAAATAGACCCCAAACAATACACTACCTACGAACTTGAAAAAATTACGAGGCGCTACACTACCGAACTGGTAAAGAAAAATTTTATTGGCCCCGCTACTGATGTGCCTGCGCCAGACTATGGCACTGGCGAAAGAGAAATGGCCTGGATTGTGGATACTTATGCCACTTTGCATCCGGAAAATATTGATGCCTATGGTTGTGTAACTGGCAAACCGGTTTCTCAGGGAGGCGTGAACGGCCGCCGCGAGGCTACGGGCCTGGGCGTATTTTATGGGTTGAGGGAAGTGTGCCGGATGGAAGACCAGATGGAAAAAAGAGGCCTGGCTACCGGTGTGGAAGGCAAGCGAGTCGTAATACAGGGGCTTGGAAACGTGGGCTACCATGCTGCCCGTTTTTTTTACGATGCAGGAGCCATAATTGTTGGCGTTGCCGAATTTGAAGGCTCCATTATGAAAGAAGACGGGATAGACATTTATGCGCTGATGAATCACCGCAAAAAATGTGGCACCATCCTCAACTTTGAAGGTTGCACCAATTTGGAAAACAATAAAGCCGCGCTGGAGCTGGACTGCGATATTTTAATTCCTGCGGCGCTTGAAAACGTAATTGATGCTGAAAATGCTCCGCGCATCAAAGCAAAAATAGTTGGCGAAGCTGCAAACGGGCCTTTATCGCCCGAGGCGGATGAAATACTTGCAGCCAAAGGCGTATTGGTGGTGCCTGATATGTATTTGAACGCCGGTGGTGTAACCGTATCTTATTTTGAATGGCTGAAAAACTTAAGTCATGTACGTTATGGCCGCATGGAAAAACGCTTTAATGAAAATGTAGCCGGTAAAATCCTCGATGAAATGGAAGCGCTCACCGGTAAAAGTGTTGGCCAGGAAAATAAACTACTCATCAAGCATGGTGCAGACGAAATAGACCTGGTACATAGTGGACTGGAAGAAACTATGATCAATGCTACGCATGAAGTAATGAATACATGGAAGTCTAATCCTGAAATACCAGATATGCGTACTGCAGCATATGTGGTTGCCATTAACAAAGTAGCCACAGCATACGCAGAACTAGGTATTTTTCCATAAATCATTAGCTAATTCCATAATAATTAAGCCGCATCAATAATGATGCGGCTTAATTTAATGTGATCCGGATTGGATTATTTTCACTTCCTTTGAATGCACTCAAATTCTTTTCAATATACTGGTAATCAATTATTAATAAATGTACAAAATGCAGGAAAATGCATAAAAATGCATGAAAAAGTAGTGAATGTTGTCCCCAATGTTGTCCCCATTTCGTAAATTTGATTATAAAAAACTTAAAAGAAAAGACATGGCAAGTTCAATAAAATTAGCCCTACGTGAAGATAAGAAAAATTTAAAAGGATTAGCTCCAATCCATATAAGAATCACTAAAAATAGAAAATCGACATACATTTCAACGGGACTATATATAAAACCTTCTGACTGGAATAGTACAAACCAAAGGGTTAAATCGACATACAAAAATTCAAGTCGAGTTAATGCTTTATTGAGTAGTAAGATGACCGAACTTCATGGAGAACTACTTGAAGTAGAAAAGGGTCAAAAGGCTTCCACGGGCAGAGCCCTGAAACATGCCATTTTTGGCAAGCCACCTATAGATTTTTTTCATTATGCTAACAAAATAAATGGACGTGTTAAAATAGAGGGTAAAATTTCTACTTATGACAAAAACAAATCGATTATTAATAAACTGTCCAAGTATAAAAATAATCAACCGCTTATGATGACCGATATTACACCTGCGTTTTTAGAAGATTATGAATCCCATCTACGGAGTTTGGGAAACCGTACAAATACTATCCACAAAGACATGCGTTATATTCGTAAAATCTTTAACGATGCTTACCGTGAAGAATTGATCGAGCATAAGGATATCCCATTTCGCATTTATAAGTTAAAGACAGAAAAAACAACCAGAAGCTATTTAACAGATGAGGAAGTTCAAAAAATTGAAGATTTACCATTGGAAACTGGTTCTAAAATAGATATGCATAGGGATATGTTTGTTTTTAGTTGCTATGCTGCCGGGTTAAGAGTTTCCGATGTGCTTACCCTAAAATGGAAGGATTATGATGGCACCTATTTACACACAACTTCTAAAAAGACCAAGGCTCAATTATCAATAAAACTCCCGTCAAAAGCAATTACTATTTTAAATAAGTATCAAAACGATGAAACCAAACCACAGGATTATATATTTCCGATGCTGCCCTCGGGCCTGAATGAAACGAATCCTGTTGAATATGATGGAGCTATTAGCAGCGCAACTGCATATATCAATAAGAATCTTAAAAAAATTACTACTGAAGCAAAAATTGAAAAGCCTGTTTCTTTTCACGTGAGTAGGCACAGTTTCGCAACCAGGGCGTTAACTAAAGGGGTGGCTATCGATAAGGTAAGTAAACTTTTAGGGCATCAGAACCTTGCAGTAACGCAAATCTATGCTAAAATTGTAAATTCGGAGCTGGATAAGGCTATGGATGTTTTTAATAACTGATATATGAAATTTAAAGATTTTGAGATCCAAGATTTTGATAACGTGATAAAAACCACTTTTGATCAAAATTGGTATGAAAACATTTCTACAGATTTCAAAAAATATGTTTCATTTGATAAGGAAACTAAAAAAATTTTTATTAATGGCGTAAACTACAGTTTACATGATTATCTTATTGATATTGACGATGTTTTTTCCATAGACAATATCCCTCTTGTGAGTTTTGACTTGGAAAGGAATCTGTTTGAAAGTGAGAACGGGAAAATCATCAAGTTTATTGACACTAACGATATAAGTAATGCTCTCCACAAACATCTAACTTTTTACAAGTTTATCCAAAAATTTAAAAGAGCCCTTGAAAATGCTGAGCATTTACTTACGGAACCGCGCCAGAAAGCAAGGTTAAAAACTTTCCTGATTGGTAAAGCCAACGAATTAAATTCCTTTGTATCTGAAAAACAGTATTTAGAACCTTTAATAAAAGAGATTTATAAAATTGTTGAGCTCCGTTTTAGAGATATTTCGGGTATTGAGATTTTGGACATTTTAGACGGCAATGTTAAAAGAAAAACACACAAAGAGGTTTTTAATGCCCTTTCGACAAACAAATTTGAGTTCAGCACCTCATTGGTTAATTACATCGAACCCACTAACTTTTCTGGAAAAGAAGATCTTTTATATTCAATATTTTTTAATAGCGATTCCGAGCTTGCAGCAATTTCCGCCAGATTTTATATTTATGAGAGCAAAACCTCATTTTACAAATTCCTTTATTCCATAGAAGAGATTTTTACAATTCCGAATTTAAAATCACTGGATAGATTTGTTCTGATAGAAGACAGCCCATTTAATTTAAATAGTTACCGAAAACAAAAGTCTTTATTCAAAAGCAATAAAGTTTCACCAATCGCATCTATTCTATCCTTAAAAGAACATATGTAATCCCTATTACCTTTTATTACCTAAAGTTACTTTCACCTTTCATGCCTGTTTACAAACCCGAGCTTTGTATCAGAATTTTTGAAGAGGTTATAGCAGTGGGATCTATGCCTCATCCCACTTCAAAAATTTCTAAGATAGTTCTTTGAAAAGACGGGTAGGGTAATTTATTAACAAAAAACAAAAAATGGAAGGAAAAATCAAAATTTATACTTCGGAAGAAGTACGGGACATATTGAAAATTTCAAAGCGAACATTACAGTCCTGGAGAGATAAGGGATACATTAAATTTTCACAGATAAATGGGAAAATCTTGTATACCCAGATTGATATAGAGAATTTCTTGGAGAGGTTCAGAAAATAAAAAATAAAACGGTAATTAACAAACAAATCGCTAGAGAGTAATCCACCGCCTCCAGCATTTATAACAGGGTGGGCTTAATTTAAAAATCAAAATTTATCTAATAGGTTGGGGGTGGAAGGAACACCTCCAACCAATTTAAACCAATTAATTATGGAAAAAACAAAAATTCAGTGGACAGACTACACATGGAACATCGCGAGAGGATGTTCAAAGGTTGATAGTGATTGCAAATATTGCTATATGTATCGCCAGAGTGAAGGATTCTTCAGTTTTGATGCAAAAAATGTAAACAGAACGAAAACGGTTTTCAAATTGCCTTTGAGGATTAAAGAACCGAGCAAAATATTTGCGTGTTCATTAACCGATTTCTTTCATGAAGCGATTGACAGCTATCGAAACGAAGCATGGGATATCATCAGAAGGTGCCCACAGCATACCTTCCAAATATTAACAAAAAGGCCTGAACGAGTTGTAGATCATTTACCAGCGGATTGGGGTGATGGATGGGATAACGTATGGATTGGAACAAGTATAGGCCATCAGCAAGCAGCGGATATTCGTTTGCCTGAATTATTGAAGATCCCGACCAAGACAAGGTGTCTTTCAATCGAACCGCTTCATGGAGCTATAACATTCTTTAGCGAGGCTCTTGAAGGTATCACTTGGGAAAAGGATAGTAAGGGTGGCAGAAAAATCCTGATGAAGATGGATTGGGTTATTATCGGCGGCGAGAGTGGAAACGAAACAGGAAAATACCGTTATCGGCCCTGTGAAATCAAATGGTTTGAAAACCTGATTCAGGAGAGCCGCCAGATGAATGCGGCAGTATTTGTAAAGCAGCTCGGAACATTTCTTTCCAAACAAAGAGGTATGTCTGATCGGCACGGTGGAATAATTGATGAATTTCCATTGAATCTTCAAGTTCGGGAATTCCCTGGGGAGCAGAAAACAGTGAGAATGACAAGAAATAAATCAGCAGCGTAATTATTGTTTAACCAAGCCCCGTGTAATGCGGGGCTTTTTAAATTTATTTTATCATGAGGATTATATTACCAGAATATATAAGGATGAACGACCTACACGAAGAGGGTCATGATACCATTCAAAATTATGATGAAAACAAAATGGAACGTTTCATGATGTATTTCCAGGAGCTTACAAACAGGAGTTGGTATTTATTTGAGGAGAAATTCAGCGAAATTTATTCAAAGAAGTTACAGCGGATCAGTGGCAGGGATTATGTGGAGTATGTTCGGTTGCTGGAGGCAAAGGGCCTGCTGAATATCAAGCACTATTACATGCATGACGAACAATGCAAAATGTACTCCTATGCACCCATATTCGCTGAAAAGGTTTTTTTACATAAGATATATAGAGGGAAGAAGAAGATATTTAATGATAGATATATTATTTTAAGTAATAATAAAGATAGATTGAAGAATAAGTTAGAAGAAAAATTAAATGAACTTTTTTGCTATTTAGAATTTGATGTGGACGGTGCACTAAAATTTGCAGAATATCTTAAAGAAGAACGAAAGAAAAATCCAGATATTAACTATTTTGCTAAAGGATGGTTACGAACGGAATCAGGTAAATATTATAAGGGTATTAAAGCTCAGCCAAAGGATATTGAGGATCAGTATAAATACGAGATGTGGCAAATCGATAAGTGGGACGACAGGTATTTTGAAGGGTACAGAGATAATACCAGTTTCAGATTCCATTCACTTTTGACAAGGTTACCCAGAGAGTACAAGCAGTTCATCTCCTTTTCTGGACAAAAACTTTATGGTTTGGATATCAAGAACAGTCAGCCATTTTTTAGTCTGGTGCTAATGAATCCGGCCTTTTGGTACTACCCGGAAATTCCTGTCAATGAAAAAAAGATATTTGAGAAATACTTTGGGGTACAGATAAACCCTTTGCTAATCAATCTGAAAACGATTGGTATGGAAAGTTACTTTACTCCACAAAATATAGTTAAAGTATATAAAGCTATTCTAAATTTGGGTGATGATTTTCATCTGTACCGTGAAAATGTGCTATCAGGGAACCTATACGAATTGATACAACAACAGTATCAGGAAAAACTTGGTGTCAAAATGGAACGGAATGATGTAAAGACCTCGCTTTTTACAACCATCTTTTCATCTAACAAATTTTTCGGGCAAAAAGATGCGAGGCCGAAAAAAATGTTCTCAGAAGCATTTCCAACGATTTATAAAGTATTTTCCGCAATAAAAGCCAATCATAAAAGTTTTATTGAGACAGATATCGTAACGAAACCACATCAATTACTAAGCATTATGCTTCAAAGAATCGAAAGCTTTATAG
>JAFAFV010000001.1 GCA_023423285.1 Bacteroidota bacterium | reverse complement strand
AAAAAATCAATTTCGTTTTTATTGAAATTACCAAGCGCTTAAAAATAGAGGACTTTTTGTTCTATCCGGTCATTTTGTTTTATGAAAATAAAAAACAAAACAAGCGCCAGTGTTGCGCCGCCTATGTGCAGCCCACTTCCGTTTTGCGTGGCCTTATAACCCAAAAACAAAAACAACCCAAATAAGACAAGTCTTGAAAAACTGAGCCAGTTGAGTTGCTGTTTTAAAGCAATAGCTTTGGTGTTGTATTGTTCCAGTAAATTTTTATATACAGGCTGAGACATATTTTTTGAAGATTTGCACAGGAAGAATACTACATGTACGGTTGTACAAACTTATTCAAGCGTGCATTTTTGATGATAGTCTATCAGTTCGATAGGAGCTGCAGCTATTTCAAACCCTGCATACCTTTCAATCACTTCGTCTAAAACCGCGTTGATCTCTTCTTCCTGGTTTAAAGTAACAAGCCTGCTGCGAAACTCTTTAATATGAGGCAACCCTTTCAAATAATTGGTATAATGGCGACGCATTTCATTGATACCTACAACCGGCCCTTTCCATTCCAGGCTTTTTCTTAAATGCTTGCGTGCCACCGCTACCCTTTCTTCTACCGTGGGTGGCGGTAGCAGTTCACCGGTATTAAAATAGTTTTTAATCTCTCTGAAAATCCATGGATAACCAATGGCTGCCCGGCCTATCATAATTCCATCAACACCATAACGATTTTTATATTCCAATGCTTTTTCAGGGCTATCTATATCTCCATTACCAAAAATAGGGATCTTGATGCGCGGGTTATTTTTAATCTTCCCAATTAGCGTCCAGTCGGCCTCGCCCTTATACATTTGCATGCGGGTGCGGCCGTGTATGGCAAGCGCTTTAATGCCCACATCCTGCAGCCGCTCGGCCACTTCTTCAATGTTTAAAGAATTCGCATCCCAGCCCAGCCGGGTTTTAACCGTTACCGGCAATGAAGTAGATTTTACAACTGCCGCCGTTAGCCGAACCATCAGGTCAATATCCTTCAGCACGCCGGCACCAGCGCCTTTCATGGCTACTTTTTTTACAGGGCATCCAAAGTTAATATCAAGTAAATCCGGCTGTGTTACGTCCACAATTTTAGCAGCCAAAGCGAGACTTTCTTCATCTCCGCCGAAAATTTGTATGCCTATAGGCCGTTCGTAATCAAAAATATCCAGCTTGCGGCGGCTTTTGATAGCATCGCGTATCAAACCTTCACTGCTGATAAATTCCGTGTACATCAAATCAGCGCCATGGTCTTTACATACTGCGCGGAAAGGCGGGTCGCTCACATCTTCCATAGGTGCGAGCAGCAAAGGAAACGCTGGTAATTGTATGTTGCCGATATTAGCCATAAAGAGCCTGCAAAGGTAAGCCAAATCTGCTTACCAGCATCCCATATGGGTTGGAAATATCAGAGCTATTACACTTTTACGCCTGCAGCATTCAGCATAAAATTATGCAGCTCGTAATTTTTTACAAATGGCTTCAGTTTATTGCTTCCAGGACCAAACATGGCAAGTTCAACATGATCGCCCGAATGGTCTGTGCCGCCCCAACCAATAGAAAGATATTTTTGCTGAATACCAGCCAAAGTTTTGAATGGCAGCCTGTTTACGTTATAAAGGCCTGTTTCGTCTAACTTTTCATAATGCAAAAGAAGGTCTTTAGCTTCATCGGTAGTAATGGCATAGCCTTGTGCTGCTTCCAGGCGCTCAATAACCTGACGAGGGCTAAAGCTGGGTTTGATACCGGTGAGCACCCAGTTATTAGTGTATTTAAATTTTTGAAGGCGTTCAAAGTTTTTATTGGCACTGCTTCCGCTAAACAAGCCCGGATTGGCATTTCCATGATCAGTGGTAATAACCACCAGGGTTTCTTTATTGCTTTTGGCAAAGTCTAAAGCTACTTTTACTGCATCATCAAATGCTACCTGGTCATAAACCAGTGCTGCTGCGTCATTGGCATGAGCAGCCCAGTCTACTTTACCGCCTTCAATTTGCATTACAAACCCCTTTTTGTTTTTGCTAAGTTGCTGTATGGCCACCTTACTCATTTCTGCCAACGTGGGTGTTCTTTCTTTCAATTCTGCATCGTTCTCACGGTCTAACGCATAAGGCAGGCCGTTGGGGTTGAATACACCCAGCACAGGCTTGGTATTGGCGCTGCTGATGTTCAGCATTTGATTACGGGTTTGTACTACGGCAAAACCTGCGTCATTAAATTCTTTAAAAAGATCTCTTTTATCTGTTCTCTGATTGGCAGAAAAAAGTTCTGTACCGCCACCCATCATCACGTCAAATCGCAGCTTTAAATAATCCGAAGCAATTTCCTGCATGTCGCCACGCTTGGTATTGTTCACACAAAAGCCTGCTGGCGTGGCATGTGCAATGGGCACAGTAGTAACGCAACCAACTGATTTGCCGGCTGCCTTAAATTTTTGTAAAATGGGTTTGTTAAAACTTCCGTCTGCATTTACATTTACAGCTCCGTTTCGCACACGTACACCACCGCCCCATGCCGAACTTGCCGCGGAAGAGTCAGTTACCAAAGAGCTGGCAGAAGCCGTATCCATTAGTGCACGCGCCGCCAGATTATCGTGATACAATTGCATCCAGTGGCTGTTGCGGCCTTCTTTTATTTGCATAAAAAGATTGGCCATGGTAAGCGTACCTATGCTCATTCCATCACTCACAAGAAATATAATATTCTTTGCTGTTCCGGCAGCTAAAGAGTTGCTGTGCATAATGGTTTCTGCAGATGCAGATTTAAAAAGTCCTGTGCCTAATAGTGCCAGCGACGAGTTGCGGAGAAAATGTCTTCTTTCCATAAATGTGTTGTGTGCGGTTAAAACTTTGATTGCAAATTTGCTTTCTTTTTTACAATTTTCGAGTCTGTATTTATTACGTTATTATCATTTTTTTACTGCCTGTAATTATTTTACCGAAAGCGTGTCGCGCTGCTGCGCCCTGAACCATCTGTTAGGTATTTCATCGCTGGCTGCCAGCAAATAGTCATTATAACTGCAGGGAATAAAGCTTTTATCAGGCATTTGCATCCACCAGCGACTGGTTTTCTTGCTTTGCAGAAACACGGTTTCAACTTCTGAAAAAATCATTTGAAACTCTTTAAACGAATCTTTATCGCTCAGTTCTGCTTCATTTCTTTTTCGGTAATGCCCGTCAATAGCATACCAAAGCATGTGGCTGATCTGCTTTGCCGTCATATCGCTTGCATCTGCCCGGGGATCATAACCATAAATACCAATCGTATCCATATGCGCACTCATACCGGCATACTGCATTAGTATGCAGGCTTCTTCGCCCGTAAAGCCATTTGGCGTAAGTCCGTTGGCCGGCGCATAAGTGTTGGCAATGGCATTGATGTCAAATGAAAAAAGGCTGCTGCTGCGAATACCGGGTTCTATCTCTTCAATACTTTCTTTTACATGACCCACGCGGTAAAAATCAAACTTTAATTTATCCAGTGTTTGCAGCATGCCGGGGTGCACAAAATAGCTTTGAAAACCTACGTGGTTGTAATGCTTTAAGTAGTTGGGATCGCTGGTAAACATCTGCATTAAAAAATGATCTGCAGCAAAGGGCGACTGCATATCCAGGTCAATACGCGCATCTACTACCGTAGCTTCAATTAACTTTTGCCGGCTGCGGCAAGCTTCGTATTGTGCAAGTGTTACATCGTGCGAGCCGCCCAGAATGATCACCATTTTACCCAGATCGGTCAGTTCGGCAATCACTGTTTTTAATGCGGCCATGGTATCGTTCAAAGTGGCGCCCTGCTTAATATTGCCAAGGTCTGCAAACCTCAGTCCTTCATGCCAGAAATAGAGTTGGTAAAACTGTCTGCGAATCATATCAGGCGCGCTGCTTTCGGGACCCAGTATGCCACTGCCGCGCTGTTCGCCACAACCTATTAAAATAATTTCTGCAGCATCAACATCTGGCAAAGCCTCATCATGTATAGAAATGATACCACCATATTGGTCGGGATTATAGGTTTCATCGCCCGCAATTTCTCTGATATTTACAGGGTTTAGAAAAGATTCAATATTCAAATGATCTGACATAAATGCAAAATAAAGGAAACTTTAAAAGTTTGGGGTTTAAAGTTTAATTTTAAGCATATTTATTGTTATGAGAATTCTTACGGCTATTTTGCTAATCACCACATTGTACTCCTGCTTAGGCAATTCGCAAAAAAAAGACAATATTGATGTGTACATCAATGCGCAGGATACGGGCTGGTATTTTATTGAACTTATTAAAGATTCAACCGCACCAAGGGGTGATGTTGAAATCAGGTACGACACGATTGGCGGCTTGCCGCAAGTGCCGCTAAATGGTATTGAAAATTACCATTTCAGAATCTTTGGATTAAACGGCGAAAAATTATCTGCACAGGTAAAAATGCCGGCTTTTGTGTATCATACTTCAGGCAAACATTTTTTCAGGTTTTTTAAGCCTTCGGCAGAAGATTTTGACAACCAGCTTAACTGGGATCCCAAAGGCGCCAATATGGAGCGGCTGCGCGAAAAATCAATTTTGGATCTGGACAGGTTGCTGACGCCTTGATGTAAATGCATTTGCCGCCAACTTAAATATCACAAACTGCGGGAAAGTTTTTTGTGCTATCGCTTCATTATATTCGCCAAATGATTTGTTTTGAAAAATTTGTTTTAGATAACGGCCTGAGGGTGATTGTGCATAAAGACACTTCTACACCCATGGCGGTAATGAATATTTTATATGATGTAGGCGCACGCGATGAACACCCCTCCCAAACCGGCTTTGCACATTTATTTGAACACCTGATGTTTGGCGGTTCCGTAAACATTCCGGTGTATGATGAGCCTTTGCAAATGGCCGGAGGCGAGAACAACGCCTATACAACCAACGACCTGACCAATTATTACATACATATTCCTAAAGAAAATTTAGAAACCGCTTTTTGGCTTGAAAGCGACCGAATGCTTTCACTGGCCTTTGATGAAAAAAGCCTTGAAGTGCAGCGCAAAGTGGTGTGCGAAGAATTTAAAGAGCATTATATCGACAAACCTTACGGCGATGTATGGTTTAAACTGCGCGAACTTGTATACCAGCAGCATCCTTACCGCTGGATGACTATAGGTAAAGAATTATCTCATATTGAAAATGCACAATTGCAGGACGTAAAAAATTTCTTTTTTAAATATTACCGGCCCAACAATGCCATCATGGTTGTAGCAGGCAACGTAGAAACAGAAGAAGTAAAAAAGCTGGCCGAAAAATGGTTTAGCAATATTCCTTCAGGTGAAACAATTAACCGGCGTTTGCCGCAGGAAGCAGTGCAAACAGCGCCCCGTAAATTAAGTGTAACAGCAGACGTGCCACTGGATGCATTTTATAAATGCTGGCATATAGGCGGCAGACTCAGTGAAGATTACCATGCCAGCGACCTGATCACCGATATTTTAGGCGGCGGCGAATCATCGCGCCTGCACCAGAAACTGGTAAAAGAGTTACAACTTTTTGTAAGCATCACCTGCTATCATTTGGGCACTATTGATCCCGGCATTATTTGCATTGACGGAAAACTGGTAAAAGGAGTAAAAATGGAGCATGCTGAAAGAGAAGTTGAAAAAATACTTACTTATCTGAAAGAAGAACCGATCCTCAACATCGAACTTGAAAAAGTAAAAAATAAAACAGAAAGCATGCTGGCGTTTGAAGACATGAGCGTGCTGAACCGTGCTAACAGCCTGGCCTATTACGAACTATTGGGAGACGCAGATATGATGAATACCGAACTGGGCAAGTACGACGCTATAACAGTAACAGATATTAAAGAAACAGCACGCCGTGTTTTTAGGGAAGAGAACAGCAGCACCTTGTATTATTACGCAAAGGGCTGATAGCTTTGGCCAATAGGCAATTCCACATCGCCTATAAAAACAGCTTGCTTGTTGTATTTTGAAATTTTATTCCTGGCTATGATAAAGCTCCGGTGTATTCTCACAAATTTTTCTACAGGTAAAAGGTCAAGCATTTCATTGATGGTAAGCCTGGTAACTACCCTTCCTGTTATAAGAAAAACATTCAGGTAATTGCCCGCCGATTCTATATATACAATTTCGTCAATCAAAACCTTCACCTGCCCATAACCATCTTTCAGAAAGATAAAATCTTCTTTTTTGGTTTCATTCTTTAGAAGATATAACTCATGTGCTTTTGTACAAGCCTTTAAGAAACGCTGCATTGAAAACGGCTTCAGCAAATAATCCAGCGCGTCCAGCTCAAACCCTTCCACGGCATGCTCGCTGTAAGCAGTTGTAAAAATGATCATAGGTGGGTTTTGCAAAGACCGTGAAACTTCAATACCGCTGATGTCGGGCATTTTGATATCCAAAAACAATACATCTGTTTTGTGCTTCTGCAAATACGCAATCCCTTCAAAAGCATTGGTAAAGCAGGCTTTCAGCTCCAGGAAAGAAACTTTTGAAGCAAGGCTCTTGATCACTTCCAGCGCGATAGGCTCATCATCTATTGCAATAGCTGTCATAGCCAGTGAATGTTTTTTACAAAGTAAGCGTTAAATGAATAAAGTATTCCTTCGGGTTTTCCCGTATCACCAGGTCATGCCTGCTGGGGTACAAAAGAGCAAGGCGCTGCTTCACGTTTTCAAGCCCAATACCTCCTTTGTGCTGTTCGGTATCTTTGGATTTATTGGAGTGAACGCTGTTGCTCACGCTAAACAATAACCGGTTTTCCAACACCTGAAGGCTGATGCGAATAAAAGAAGGATCATTAAAACTGATGCCGTGTTTAAAAGCATTTTCTACAAAAGGTATTAATAGCATGGGCGCTATCTGCAAATTGCTCACAGGTTCCTCCACCTGGGTTTCAATCGCAATTTGAGGAGAATGTGCTATGCGGAGTTTTTGCAGATCAATATAATTATTCAGATAATTTACTTCCCGTGTAAGCGATATCTTATCAAGATTATTTTCATACAGCATAAAGCGCATCATATCGCCCAGCTTTTGAATGCCTTCGCTGGTTCTCATGGCATTTTCCTGCAAAGCCGTACCATACAGGCTGTTGAGCGTATTAAATAAAAAATGCGGATTGATCTGCGAGCGTAGTAATGTAAGGTTGGCCTGCGACGTACCCAACTGTGACAACAGGAAAACTTTATCGTAATGATTCTTATAAATATACCATGACAGCGGCGCCGCAATAAACAATGAGTAAAGCATGAGCATGATGAACACTCCTGCAAAATCAGACCAACCCGGCCAAACAAGTTCAGCTAGCAGCGCTGCGATAAATGACAATAAAAAAATGCCCGGAAACAGGTTGATAAGATACCTTTTAGACCAAAACTTACGCTTCGGTAAAAACGGTATCAGGTAATAAAAATGCAGCAGCACGATGAGCACGGTATAAGGCAGCACGATTGTCCAAACAATGAGTG
>JAFAFV010000245.1 GCA_023423285.1 Bacteroidota bacterium | reverse complement strand
CAGAAGCGATGACCATCTTTGCGGTAATGTGCGCGGGCCAGTTTCCCATTTGGCACATGGGCCGTGTATGGAACGCGTTTTTTGTAATGCCTTACCCCAACACGCGTGGACCGCTATGGGTAAACTTTAACTCTCCGCTGCTTTGGGACGTTTTTGCGATTTCAACTTATTTTACGGTTTCATTATTATTCTGGTATTCTGGTTTATTGCCCGATTTGGCAACCTTGCGCGACAGGGCCACGGTAAAATGGAGAAAATTCTTTTACGGCCTCACAGCTTTTGGCTGGACGGGTAGTACCAAGCACTGGCAAAGGCACGAGGCGCTTTCACTGGTCTTGGCCGGGTTATCTACTCCGCTAGTACTCTCTGTACACACCATTGTATCTTTTGACTTTGCTACTTCTATCGTTCCGGGCTGGCATACCACCATCTTCCCGCCTTACTTTGTTGCGGGTGCGGTGTTCAGCGGTTTTGCCATGGTGCAAACGCTGCTGCTGGTAACCCGTAAAGTATTAAACCTGGAAGAATACATTACCATTGAGCATATTGATGTAATGAATAAAGTGATTGTGCTTACCGGTTCTATCGTGGGTATTGCGTATTTAACAGAATTGTTCATGGCCTGGTACAGCGCCGTGCCTTACGAGTGGTTCGCCTTTAAAGAAAACAGGGTAAACCTCAACAGTCCGTACGGATGGAGCTATTGGATCATGATGGGCTGCAATGTGATCTCCCCGCAGATCTTCTGGTCGCAAAAAATGAGGCGCAACATTCTCGTTACCTTCTTCATGAGTATTCTGGTAAACATCGGTATGTGGTTTGAAAGATTTGTAATCATCGTCACTTCCATTTACCGCGACTACCTGCCCAGTTCCTGGAGTACGTATTATACGCCAAGTATTTGGGAGGTAGGGTTTTATCTCGGCACATTTGGTTTATTCTTTACCTGCTATTTCCTGTTCAGCAAATTCTTCCCTGTTATTGCTATTGCTGAGATCAAGCATATATTGAAACGCAGTGGCGATGCTTATAAAGCAAATATGGCTGAAGACGAACAAAAATCACTGGCACAGTTTGAGCATGAAAATGCGCACCACTAATTTTTTTTGATAAAAAGCGAAGATTAATATAATGAGCATTAAAAAATTTGTAACCGGCAACTTTTATGACGAGAACGTTTTGTTTCCCGCTGTTACCAAAGTGCGTAAGGCAGGCTACAAGCTGCATGATGTGTACACGCCGTTTCCCATTCACGGGTTAGACAAGACGATGGGCCATAAAGATACAGACCTGCATATAGCCGGGTTTATTTACGGTATTACCGGTACTATTACAGCCATCAGTTTTATTACATGGGCTTTAACGGTTGACTGGCAGATTAATTTTGGTGGAAAACCTTTCTTTTCTCTGCCTGCGTGGATACCTATTATGTTTGAGCTAACGGTTTTATTTTCGGCTGTAGGTATGGTGCTTACGTTTTGCTGGCTGTGCCAGTTGGCACCATTTGTTAAAAAAGACCATTTCAACCTCCGCAGCACCGATGATACATTTGTAATGGCCATTGAGTGTACCGATAAAACCAACGAAGCCGAAGCGGTGGCATTTTTACAAAGTGTAGGCGCGCAGGATGTAAAGGTTGAACATAAAGAAACCGGCTGGTGGTTTGGCAGGTACGACAGGCAAACAGTAAGGTTTGGAAAACCGGTACCAGAGGTACAACAATAAAATATGGAGTAACAGGCAGTTGAAATGCCCAAACACGAATACGAAAATGAAAAAATATTTATTAATAGCAACAGTAGCAGCGAGCGGATTTTTGGCAGGATGCGGTGCAGGCAAAGGCCCCGGCTATGCCTATATGCCCGATATGTTCTATAGCGTGGCAAATGAAACCTATGCCGACAACTCTGCCCTGAAACAAGCTGGTGTAAGTTACAACGGGTTGCCGGTGGCAGGGACTATCTCGCGCAACGATGATTTAAATTTCATATATCCTTATAAGCACGATTCTCTGGGATATGCTTTATCCGCCACGGTCAAAAATCCGTTAGATACGATGGGCGTTGCTGTTGACTTAAAAGAAGCCGAGCGAATTTACCTAATTAATTGCGGTGTATGCCATGGCGCAAAGCTTGATGGTAACGGCCCTTTATTTAAAGGTGGCGAAGGTCCTTACTCGGCGGCACCCCGAAATTTTTTAGAGCCGGCAATGGTAGCAATGGCAGACGGAACCATGTTCCATTCCATCACTTATGGTATTCGTGCAATGGGTCCTTACGCTTCACAGGTTACACCAAGGCAGCGGTGGGAGATTATTTCTTTCATTCGTTCCAAACAAAAAGGATCTGCGCCGGCTGAAGCACCGGCAGACAGTACAGCTGCTGCACAGCAAACAGGCAACGAAACTGCGGCAGCAAACTAAAGCGTTATTTTAACTGAACTACAAATAAAAGAATTGGGATGTCAACAGTAGAAAAATTTATACCAACCAAAAGATATAATACTATAGCCTTTGTATTAATGGCATTAGGGTTGCTGGCTGTTATCGCTTTATACCTCAGCACCCACGGTGCGGCGGCTACGCCTGAAGAAGAGCACGCCAACCATGCCAGGTTTTGGGCCAGCCTGCTGCAAAACAGCGTATACTTTTTATTGATTGTAAACGCGGCGATGTTTTTTATGTGTGCCACCATATTGGCCTGGGGCGGATGGCAGATTGCTTTTACAAGAGTTACGGAAGCTGTTTCTGCAGCAGTGCCCGTAATTGGTGTAATTGCCCTGGTGATTTTATTATCCATTGTTTATGGCGGAAACCATAATATTTATCACTGGACGGATGCGGCCCATGTGGAACACGATAAAGTTTTAGATTTTAAAAAAGGATTTTTAAACCCCACTTTTTTCACCATTACAACAGTGCTTACGGTTATCCTCTGGTCTTTTTTGGGCTGGCGCATGCGCAAAATTTCCCGCCAGACGGATGAAGCCCCATTTGAAAACGCACAGCAGAAATACAGGTTCCAGTTTAAAAATACCGTAGCTGCAGCCCTGTTTATGATCGTTTTTGCACTTACGGTTATGTCCTCCATTCCCTGGTTATGGCTGATGAGCATTGATGCCCACTGGTACAGCACCATGTACAGTTGGTACACGTTTGCCAGCACATTTGTATCGGGTGTGGCACTCATTACCGTGTTTGTTATATTTCTTAAAAATAATGGGTACCTCAGCATAGTAAACCGGGAACATATTCACGACCTGGCTAAATTTATGTTTGCCTTCTCTATTTTTTGGACGTACCTGTGGTTCTCTCAATTCATGCTTATCTGGTATGCCAATATTCCTGAGGAAACCATTTATTTTAAACCGCGGGCCGAGGGTATTTACAGCCCTATTTTCTGGATCATGCTGATCATCAACTTTGTAGCGCCCATTTTGATTTTAATGAGCCGCGATAGTAAGCGTAATTATACAGTTGTTACTATAATGGCGTTGCTCATCATTTTTGGCCACTGGCTGGATTTTTACCAGATGGTTTTCCCTGCGGTATCTCCTAAAAAAGTTCCTTTTATTTTAGCAGATATGGGTGTGGCATTATTCTTTATCGGTATTATCATGTATGTTACAGGAAGAACCCTTAGCAGGTATCCGCTGGTAGCCGTTAATCATCCGTTTGTGAAAGAAAGTGTGATACATCACACCTAAGAAATTTTTTGACAGAAATCATTATTAAAGCAGATTATAACAGAATAATATCGTATGCAAACTTTTTTAATACTGGCCATATTAGCTTTAGGGTTTATCATCACTGTTCAAATAGCGCGGGCGAGCGAATTTGTATCGGTAATACGCGGAGAAGAAAAATCCCGTAAAGAGTCGAACAGGATCAATGCCTTCCTGTTACTGGTATTTCTGATTGTGGGGTTGTTTGGTGTATACTGGACGCACCACACCCTGGGAGATAAAATATTAAAGTTTGGTACATCAGCTTCAGACCACGGTGTTTTGGTTGACAACATGATGAAATATACCCTCATCGCCACCGGCCTTGTATTTTTTGCCACGCAAATTTTATTGTTCTGGTACTCTTACAGATATCAGGAGTCCGACACACGCAAAACCTACTATTTCCCGCATAATAATAAGCTGGAACTAATTTGGACAGTGGTACCTGCTATCGTGTTAACCATCTTGATTGGCTTTGGCCTTGTATACTGGTACAAGATAACCGGCCCGGCTCCTGCTGATGCTATGACAGTTGAAATAACCGGAAGCCAGTTTAAATGGGAATACCGCTACCCGGGCAAAGATGGTATACTGGGTAAAAAATATTATAAAAACATTGACCTTGTACACGCCAACCCGTTAGGCCAAATTTGGGATGACGGCGCAAACCGGGATGATGTTTATATTGGCTCTGAACCCATGCACCTTGTGATTGGTAAGCCAGTAAAACTTGTAATTAATGCCAAGGATGTTATACACAGCGTAGGTTTACCCCACTTCAGGTTAAAGATGGATGCAGTACCGGGTACCCCAACCACTTTGTGGTTTACCCCTACTAAAACCACCAAACAAATGCAGGAAGAACTTGGTAATCCTAATTTTGTGTATGAAATTGCCTGTGATCAAATGTGCGGGTCTGGGCATACAGGCATGAGGGGTGAAATTATTGTAGAAACCCAGGAAGAATATGATCAGTGGATCAGGTCTAAAATACCCCAATACCTTTTTGCCAAAAGAGCACTGGCAGACGCGGCAGCAGGTGCAGCAAAGCCAGATTCTGTAACGGCCAAAGCCGATACTACCGCAGCAAAAGATTCGGCAGGTGTGGCAACAGGGGCAGGGGCAGATTCAGTAACAACAAAATAAGCAGGTCATCCTATCAACAATATTAATACGTTAAAAAAATGAGTGATACTTTACATATACACCCTGAGGTTGCAAGCTATGGCCACCATCACGGAGACCATCATGTGCATCATCATAAAGAAACTTTTATAACCAAATATATTTTCAGCCAGGATCATAAAATGATCGCGAAGCAGTTTTTGGTTACAGGCATCATTTGGGCTATTATCGGGGGTTTATTTTCGGTGCTGTTCCGTCTACAACTCGGTTTTCCCGATGAAAGTTTTCCCATACTTGAAACATTTTTTGGCCACTGGGCTGCCGGCGGAAAGCTTACGCCCGACTTTTATTATGCATTAACCACCATGCACGGCACTGTGCTGGTATTTTTTGTATTAACAGCTGGGCTGAGCGGCACGTTTGCCAACTTTCTTATTCCACTGCAGATAGGTGCAAGAGACATGGCTTCGCCTTTTATGAACATGCTGTCTTACTGGTTCTTTTTTGCAGGCAGCATTGTAATGCTGGCTTCGCTGTTCATTCAAACAGGCCCTGCCAATGGCGGCTGGACTATTTACCCGCCGCTGAGCGCATTAGGCCAGGCTTCTTCTGGTTCAAAAGCAGGTATGGATTACTGGATCATAGCCATGGCCCTGTTTATCATCTCCCAGCTTTTAGGCGGTTTGAATTATATTTCCACTATCCTAAACATGCGTACTAAAGGCATGAGCATGACAAGATTGCCTTTAACCATCTGGGCATTATTATTTACAGCCATACTGGGTGTTTTGTCTTTCCCGGTACTACTTTCAGGCGTTGTATTGTTGATGTTCGATCGCCACCTGGGTACCAGTTTTTACCTGAGCGATATTTTTATTGCGGGCGAAGCTTTGCCTAACGAAGGCGGTAGCGCCATTCTGTTCCAGCACTTGTTTTGGTTCCTTGGCCACCCAGAAGTTTATATTATCATTATGCCTACCATGGGCCTAGTGTCTGAAGTAATGTCGGTAAACGCGCGCAAGCCAATTTTTGGCTATATGGCCATGGTTGGTTCATTGTTTGCAATCTGTGTTCTTGCATTTCTGGTTTGGGCACACCATATGTTTGTTACAGGTATGAACCCCTTCCTGGGCTCGGTATTTGTCTTGCTAACCTTGTTGATCGCCGTGCCTTCAGCTATTAAAGTATTCAACTGGCTTACCACTTTGTGGCGGGGTAATATCCGCTTTACACCGGCTATGCTGTTTTCCATCGGTTTTGTAAGCTTATTTATCAGTGGTGGTTTAACAGGTATCTGGTTGGGAAATTCTACTATTGATATACATGTGCACGATACAATGTTTGTGATCGCTCACTTCCATATTGTAATGGGTGTATCTGCTTTCTTTGGGATGTTTGCGGGTATTTATCACTGGTTTCCCAAAATGTTTGGCAGGTATATGAATAATACGCTGGGATATTTTCACTTTTGGATCACCCTTGCCGGTGCTTACCTCATCTTCTGGCCCATGCACTACCAGGGATTGGCAGGCATGCCACGCCGTTATTTGGATAAAAGCAGTTGGACCAGCTTCAACCAGTTTCAAAGCCTTGATGCCATGATCACGGTAGTAACCATTATTGTGTTTGCCATACAGTTGATGTTTGTGTTCAACTTCTTTTACTCAATGTATAAAGGGCGCAGGGTAACCAGTAAAAATCCATGGAACTCCAATACCCTGGAGTGGACTACTCCGATCAACCCGGGCCATGGCAACTGGGAGGGAGAGATTCCTGAAGTTAAGCGCTGGGCGTACGATTACAGTAAAGATGGCCGGGATTTTATTCCTCAAACTGAAGATGTAACAGAGGGAGAAAGTAAGCATTAAAATGGCAGCGGGACGCAGGGGCCAGGCAGGCTTTAAAGATGTTTGACATTAAATATTAACTTTTCGCCGCAGGCGGAAATAAAATGTGGTGAAATGTATCGCTGATACCTATTGCTGCATTTCACTCAAAATAAAATTGAAATTGACAAAACAGGGAGGCTTTAGAGATTTTATTCAGTTGATCAAGCCTTCATTAAGCATCATGGTGGTTTTCAGCAGTGTTATTTGTTACCTGCTGGT
>JAFAFV010000241.1 GCA_023423285.1 Bacteroidota bacterium | reverse complement strand
GCTGTGAAAATGTAAATCTGATAGAAGGCTTGTTATTAATACCGGCATTATCGCCCAACGGCGTATTATTAATGGTAGCCGATGTAATGGTAATGGCTGCGGGAGACGTTACCGGTGGTGACGGCGCGGGCTCCTTTTTGCAGGAAAGGAGGCTGCTGATCAAAAGAAATGAAAGATATAAATAATTTTTTTTCATAGTTTATTATAACCAGCCAGAGTCATAACCCTGGCTGGTTATGTTATTTCAGCCTATCTTTTGCTGTTAAATAAAGCTGTTACTTCAGCAGCAGTAAGGGCTGTACCATATAGTCTGAATTGATCAAGTTTACCCTTCCAGGTTGAAGCAAGCCAATCATCGCCTGTGGCGTCATCATTTGGGCCACTGCCAATTCTAAAATCTGCAATCTTTGAATCGTCTATGTTAATATCACCATGTCCCGCCCAGGTTTTTCCGGAAGGATGCGCTACACCGTCTAAATATAATGTTGCCATACTTGTTGTGGCATTGTAAACAAAAGCAATATGATGCCACCTGTTGTCAAGCAAACCCTGAGGCGCTTCATCACCAACCCATTCAAACCACTTATCAGCTTTATTTGCATCAACCGCCATTAATTTTACAGCGCAGGATGAATTGCTTCCTTCCAGGAAAAAGAAGAAGGATGCATTGGACCAGTGATAGTCGCTCACAGCTTTCAGCGTCATAAAATACTCTGGGCCGTTTGTTCCTTTATTATTCTTTGTTTGCGCATTTCCTGTAAACCACACAGAAACAGTAAACCCTTTTGCAGTTTGGGCCCAATCATTTGGCCTCGCGTATTTAATATACTTCCCTGTTTCCCCCTGAACAGCTTTGCCTGAAATGCCTTCAGTGGATGCAAGCGGATTATTGCTGGGAAAATTAGCCCTGATGCTATCAACTGCATTCATTAACGGATCGCTGCTGGTGCCGTCAAAAGCTGCATAAAACTTTAGCGGCCCACCGGGTGGTGTGGCGTCTTCAGGATAGTCGCCCAATACGGGCCTGTCCATTTTTTGGCAACCTGTTATGATACTTATGAAAAGTACCACGGGTAATATTTTATTTAAAATTTTCATCTTTTATCATTTAAATATTTGAAAAAATATTTTCTTTCAAAGTGCTGCTATGGATAATTAGGATTTTGTATCAACGCACCATTCGACTGATCAATTACGGGTTGAGGTAAAGGCAGATACCTGTTGCGCTCCTGATAACCCAGTGGCCCCAATACTGCGAGTGCATCGCCCCAGCGTACCAAATCAAAGAAGCGCTCGCCTTCCATAGCAAACTCAATTCTTCTTTCAAATTTTATAGCAGCACGCATTTGCGCCTGGTTTACAAATGTAATTTTTGGCAGTACGCCAGCCCGGCCTTCACGCGCCCTGGCCCTGATCATTTCCAAATATGTTTCTGCCTGTACGCCCTGGCCCAGTTCATTAGCACATTCCGCTGCCATTAAGATCACATCCGCGTAGCGTAAAATCCTTTGGTTATAACTGCCCCAACCATGTAAATCATTTTCAGCAACCTGTTGTGCGGGGTCGGCATATACTTTTTTGTTCCAGTAAGGCCTGGGCAGGTCTGCAGGCAGGGTTCTGCCATAACCACCATATGAAGGATCGTCTGACTGGCCTGTGAATAAAATGGTTCTTGGTTTGCGCGGATCACCTACCTCATACGCATTTACAAGGTTTTGGGTAGGTGTGTTCCAGCCCCATCCAAGATTCCAACCCTGTGCATCAGTGCCCCTTACGCCCTGCGCTGTTGCATACAACGTCCAGTAATCTGGCTTTCCACCAGGGCCTTTGTAGGATTGTATTTCAAAAATAGATTCCGGGCCATTTTCTCCAGCCTGTTGAAAGATGGTGGAATAATTGTTTTCCAGACTGTACTGCCCTGAGTTGATAACTGCCTGTAACAGTGTATAAGCCATACCCCATTGTTGCCTGTACATTAAGGTTTTTGCATGTAGCGTTCTGGCAGCGCCCACCGTCAGGCGACCGGGAAATTTGCTTTCACCTGAAGCAGTTTTCCAGTTGATGGGCAAATGTTGTATCGCAAAATTCAAATCCTCATCAATTAAACCATACACCTGCTGAACTGTTGACTTGGGCATACTGTTTACCTGGGCAGCATTGCGGATGGGCGTGGTGATCAAGCGAATTTCGCCATAGGTTCTAACCAAATCAAAATAGGCAAGCGCCCTAATAAACCGGGCTTCAGCCATATTGGTTAAAGAGGCAGGATCATTTAGCCCTAATGAATCAGCGGTAAACAGCAGTTCATTCACCAGGTTGATCATCAGGTATTTTCTTTCATAATAAATATTGGTACTCCAATGATCTTTTGAATATTGAAAATTATCGTAGATCACGGCCCAGTCGGCACCATCTGCCTCACTGCTGCCTTTCATGGCATCATCATCTCTAAAACTATGTATGGCCAACCAGGGTATATGCCCCCAGGCCACTCCTCCCACATCGGGGTTCCTTAAACTGCCATAAAGCCCGTACACCAAGCCTTCCAGCCCACCCTGGTTGAGGTCATTCAACGTAGCTTCCAAAGGTTTTCTGTCAAGAAATTTTTTACAGCCTGTAAGAGCGCTCAGCCCGGTGACAAGCAGCATGATGTAAAATAATATCGTTCTAATCTTTTTCATTTTAATTGAATTTACAGGTTAAAAGGTAACATTGATACCGCCGGTATAAATTACAGGAATGGCACCGGAACCCCAGTCTACACCAAAATAAGTAGGATCTCCCCCAAACTCGGGTGCATAGCCAGAGTTTCTTTTAAATGTTTTAAGATTTTGTACGTTGGCATAAATACGCAGTGATTTCATTTTTAACCCTGATATAGCCTGTTGGCTGAAGTTGTAACCTAATTGAATGTTTCTGATGCGCAGGTAACTGCCGTCTTCAATACCAAATGTAGAGGGTAACCTGTTGATGGCAAATTTATCGCCCAAGCGTGGTACCCAATTGGAAGTACCCGGCCCATGCCACCTGTCTAACTTAAACTCAGGATAGTTGTAACGGGAATAAGGCAATTCTGAAGAGCCCCAAACCCTATATACTTCTGCACCATATGAACCATTCAAATCCACAGAGGCATCAAAGCCTTTGTAAATGGCGCCTAAAGAAAAACCATAGGTAAAATCAGGTGTTGGGTTTCCGATCATGGTTCTGTCTTCTGTATTGATAACGCCATCGTTGTTGAGGTCTTTGTATTTAAGGTCTCCGGGGCCATAATCATACCCTACTACAGTTGGTGATGCCAGTTTATCTGCATAAGACTGGTAAACTCCTTCAACCTCATAACCGTAAAAATAAGCAATGGGGAAACCTACTTCTGTCTGGTTGGGCGATTGCTCAGATGCAGCCAGGAAAGTACCAAATTCCAATACTTTATTTTTATAAGTAGTGAGGTTACCAGAAATACTGTAACCGAAATCCTGAGTGATATTATCGTTCCAATTAGCAGACAATTCAAAACCACGGTTCATGATCTCACCAAAATTACCCAGGGTTCTTTTGGGACCGTTGAAGAGGTATGCCAGCATTCCTTTGGTTATTTTATGGTAATAGTTTATCTCGCCATTTAGCTTTTTGTTTACAGCACTGTACTCAAATCCTATTTCTTTGCCCAGAACAGTTTCCCAGCGCAGATTGGGATCTACTTCGTAAGTATTTACATAAGCGGGATAAACATTACTCCCGAATACCGCTGTATTGCCCTGCTGCAGTGTAGGAAAATAAGGATAATCCACTCCGTACGTATTTTGGTTACCCAGCAAACCAATAGAACCTTTGATCCTGAAAAAATCAAAAACATTTTGATTGGCCATAAACTGCTCTTTTGAAAGTTCCCATGCCGCACCTAAAGCCCACATGTTCAGGTAGCGCTCAGCCGGGTTGTATATCAAAGAAGAACCATCACGCCGGTATGAGGCATTTATATAGTATTTGTTGTTGAAGTTATACAACACCCTTGCAAGAAACGATGTAGTAGCGCTTTCTTTTTGATCGGAACTGGAAGATGAAGTGGCATCATCTTCAAAGCCATTGCTCAGGTACCAAAACCTTTTGTCAAAAGGAATTGGGTCACCGTTAAGGCTTTGCTGCACATTACCCCTGGTATGGTTTTCTGAAATATAATAAGTCGTCCAACCCGCAGTGGCGGTAAGATTATGTTCATCAAATCTTTTTTTATAAGTAAGTATATAATCCTGCTGGTATTTTTGCCACCTCGATTCGGATGTGTTTACGCCCGTTACAGTACGCACCATAAAGGCACTTTGGGCGGCGGGGTCGTATGCAGCTATCAAAGGGTTATAATTGGTACTGGTCAGGTAACTCAAGTCTCCGTAATACGTGGTTCTAAAAGTGAAATCTTTCAGAAAGTTTACTTCACCAAAAATACTACCTACATAGCGTGTTTCGCGCCCAATATAAGTATCCCAGGTATTCATGCGAGTGAGCAATGGATTCTGCAACGTATTTTGAATGGTGGGCAATGCAGAGTACAATTGATACGTGGCGCTGTCTGCGCCGTAAATCCTCATTCTGTAAGGGAAAGTGCCTGCATTTACGATAGGCGCAATTCTTCGCGCATCTCCCAGCATCCAGTCGCCCTCGTTGGGGATATGCGTACGTGCCGCATTAAAAGTAAATCCTATTTTGATATTATTAGTTAGCTTGTATTCGTCGTTGATATTAAGCATATATTTTTTCAACTGCTCATTGATGATGATGCCTTCATCTTTTATAAAACCGATACCCAGGTACAACCGGTTCTTTTCCGTGCTGGCAGTTACGCTTAGGTTGTTATTATTAAAATATCCGGTTTGGGTTACAGCATCAATCCAGTCAGTATTTGCAGTCCACGGTGAAAAGTCGAATGTATTGGCTGCGCCGATGTTTTCATTTTCTTCTTTATATAGCATTTCAAAGTCTGCGCCGTTTGTGAGCACCTTTATTTTATCAGTAAGTTTTTTAGCTCCAAAACTTGTATTAAAGTTTACCAATACCTGACCGGCTTTTGCTTTTTTTGTAGTGATGGCAATAACGCCATTGGCACCACGCACACCAAAAATTGCGAGTGATGATGGATCTTTCAGAATTTCAATAGACTCAATATCATTGGGATTGATGAAGTCAATATTATCATTAAAGATTCCATCAACAACATACAATGGCCTGATAGAGCCGATACTATTGGTTCCACGAATGCGTATGTCTGGCGCTTTACCTGGCGTTCCGTAAGGCACTACCGATAGACCTGCCACCTTGCCCTGCAATGAGGCCACAGGGTTTACGTTGGGTTTATCAGCCACTTCTCTGCCTTCTATTTTGGTGATTGATCCGGTCAAATCTCTTTTGGCAGCGGTACCATAACCAATTACTACCACCTGGTCCATCACCTGCTGCGATGTCGTCATGGCAACCGTGATTTTTGTTTGGCCATCTAAAGAATATTCCTGCTCGTTGTAGCCTACAAATGAAAACACCAGCACCGCATTGGTATTGGGTACAGAAATGGTAAAATTACCATTGGCATCGGTAGTGGTGCCCGTGGTAGTGCCTTTTACCATTACCGATACGCCCGCAAGCGGCAGGCCCCTGTCGTCAATCACCTGGCCGGTAACTGTCACGTCTCGTACCACGTTGGGGTCTTCTTTTATAACCACCAGCTTGTTGTTCATCATTTGGTAAGTAAGCGCTGTGCCCGAAAAAAGTACCGGAAGAATTTCTTTTAATGCTGAATTACGTGCGCTAAGTGTTACGCCGTATTTCAAATCCTTTAAATCGTTGTTGTATAAAAAGCGATAGTCGGTTTGTTTTTCTATTGCAGTTAACACTTCTGCTATGGGTGCATTTTTTACCCTGATGTTGATGCGCTCCTGAGCATACCCATTGGCATACAGGTTGAATGTAAATAATACCGTCAAAGCAAGCGTCAGTTTCATGATCAATAGAACTTTTTTTGTTTGCGGGAGTGAGCATCCCTGTAGAAAACGGTTCATGTAAAATTAAATTTAAAAGTTAATAATGGCATCGCAGAAAGTTCATCATGCTTATTTGCTTAAGGCGGATACCGGCTATTTTGCAGAACTGATAAAAATTTCATTGTTTTTGATTTTATACTGAAAAAAATTAGCTGTAGAAAGTGCAAGCATTGCCTGTTCAATATTTTCGCGCTCGAAAGAGCCATTGAAGCTGAGTTTTTTGACAGCCTCATCTTCAAACACAATTGTTACATTGTACCATCTTTCTAACTTTTTTGCCAGAGCGTCAAAATCATCTCCCCTGAATTCGAGCCTGTTGTACATCCAGGCGGTTTCAATCCTCAGCGATTCAATTTTGGTGCTGTCAATCTGCCGGATGGCAATAAAACCCGGTATTTGCGGCTGAGCAACCGAGGCCGCCGCTTTATTGCCTGCTGCATGCCGCGGTAAAATAATTTTCTGGTTGGGATACAGCATAATGGGCTGAAAGTTTTTATCATCAGCCCTGGCAATGTTGATCAGCCCACGGTACAAGGTGGTTTCCACATCAGCATCGCTGTAAGCTTTTACGTTAAATGCAGTGCCAAGTACTTTTATGTCAACATTTGCGGCATGTACAATAAACGGCCGTGCCGGGTTTTTTACCACGTCAAAAAAAGCTTCGCCATCCAGCCTAACCTCTCGCGTAGCGCCTTTAAAATCATTAATGAAATAAAGCCGCGAACCTGAATTGAGCCAAACCTTGCTGCCATCAGGCAATACTGACTGACGGCGTTCACCATTCTGAGCAATAAGATGAGGCTGTTCCGGCATTGCAACCGTGGACGGCTGAATGCGGTTTACAAAAAACAATGACGCCACTATAACTGCTATGACTGATGCAGCAGCTATGGGCCAATATTTTTTTAACCGGATGCTGCGCGGCAGTTTTTGTAAACCTCTTGTTTTTTCAATGATGCGG
>JAFAFV010000212.1 GCA_023423285.1 Bacteroidota bacterium | reverse complement strand
GTCTCAGCACGACCTGGAAAGCGTTACTTACAAAACCATTGTCAATAATGTGGTGGGCAGCGACCAGGGATCTGTACCCATCACCAATAAAAGAAATCTTCCTTTTGATATTGATATACTGGTACCCGAAGGACTGAACGCGGTAATTGTTACAGCAAAAAATATTTATAACGGGATGGTGGTAGATACCTTTAAAGTAGGCGGTGTTGCTGAAGATGCCGTAAATATTACATTGGCAGGCAGCATAACTTCAATCCCGAATGTTTATATAGATTCAGCCAACAGAATTACCGGTGAGATCATTTCAGGTTCTGATATCAGAAGTGTTACCTATGCTTTAAAAGTAAACGGTGTATATGGCCCCGAACAAACCATTCCTATAAATGCACCGCTAACAACATTCCCGCTAAACTTCACTTTTGATGCGGTAAATGGTATGCAGGGTATAAGGATTACTGCAATTAACGAGAGTGATTTACAATCATTCGTGGAACTGCCGGTTCATAAAGTAAACAGAAGGTTACTTAGATTCAGAGATATTGTTTTAACTACAGAAATTGGTCCTGGTAAAAACAACTGGTTTTCGGCATGGAAAGCGCCTCATGTATTTGATGTGACCAATGCTGCAGCCAACCAAGAGTGGATTGACTTTGGTACAATAATTTACAACGGCGCATTCAGATTTGTACCTCCGTTTATCTATACTGCGGGAACGGCTTATTTCAATGCTTCGGCCCCGTACATGGTTGGTTTTAGCAAAGCAACCTATACTATGATTACCGCAAACAGGCGAAGCGTGACCACTGCCGCGCTGGATACTTTACTCTGGGATGTGAACATGGACAACTTCATAAATATTAATATTAAAGGCCCCGGACCTTTAGGCGAAAATTATAATGTATCTACTACAAACAGGCGTGTTAGCGGAGATCCTGTGCCGGGTACCGGTATTGTTATTGGTTGGGGCTCCTGGAACCTTGCCACCAGTGCAGTCAACAACCAGGATTTTGGTGTGGTACTCGTAAAATTATACGATAACCAGGGCGCTGGTAAGGGCACAGTAGTGCTGGATATTGTTGTTCCGGCAGAAAACATGCGGGCGAAGTATAACCCTGTTTCTATGTTTGGATATCCTACTCCATAAAAAGTTAGTAAAACATTTTTTCAACCTAACAGGCTCAAACTCCTGTTAGGTTTTTTTCTCACTTTTAAATTGTGGTCTATATGATGAAGTTGAAAACAATATTTATCTATTCTCTGATAGCGGTATCCATTACGAGTTATAGCCAGGCAAATAAAAACTATTCCACCGAAGCTCAAAACCTTATCAAAAGGACTATTGGTGCAAAAGCATCCGGTTTTATTACCGAGGCAATACCCGGCGATCATGATAAGGATTATTTTGAAATAGATAAAAAAGGAAGCAAAATCGTGCTGCGGGGCACCAACGGCGTGGCCATTGCCAGCGCCTTTAACTATTACCTTCGCCACCTGGCGCATTGCCAGGTTACCTGGAATGGTTCTAATTTAAACCTGCCCAACCCTTTACCCTTACCTGCGCAAAAAATTGTAAAGAATACACCTTATGATTACAGGTACTATTTAAACTTTTGTACATTCAATTATACCATGAGCTGGTGGGACTGGGAGCGCTGGGAAAAAGAAATTGACTGGATGGCCATGAACGGCATCAATATGCCGCTTGCAGCTACCGGGTTGAACGAAACCCTGTACCAGCTTTATACCGGTATGGGCATGAATGAGGAAGACCTGCATGATTTTTTCAGCGGCCCCGCTTATTTTGCCTGGTTTTGGATGGGAACGCTGGATGGTTGGGGCGGCCCTTTACCACGTAGCTGGATGAAACAGGAAGCGGCCCTGCAGAAAAAAATACTGGAACGGGAGCGTGCGCTGGGCATGAAGCCGGTATTGCCCGCTTTCAGTGCGCATGTGCCGCCAAAATTTAAAAACTACTTTCCCGATGCGAACATTAAGCAGGTAGGATGGAACGGTATTTTTCCCGATATTAACATTATTGACCCTACTGACGACCTGTTTGTGGAAGTAGGCAAAAAATTCATGGAAATTCAAACAAAAATGTTTGGTACAGACCACTTGTATGCTGCCGATACCTTTAATGAGGTCGATCCACCGACAAACGACTCTACTTTTATTGATGGTATGAGCAAAAAAGTGTTCGAGTCGATGACGGCGTACGACCCCAAAGCTGTATGGGTAATGCAGGGATGGTTGTTTTATTTTTCAAGAAAATTTTGGCAGCCCACGCAAATACAGGCCCTGCTGAACGCCGTGCCTAACGACAGGATGATCGTACTTGACCTGTGGACGGAAAAATTCCCGGTGTGGTCGAAGATCAATGCATATTACGGCAAGCCCTGGATATGGAACATGCTCAACAATTTTGGGGGAAACAATGTGGTACACGGTTTAATGGATAGCATTGGCAATAACCCGGCGCGTGACCTGAAACATCCTGCTGCAAAAAACATGGTGGGGCTGGGCCTTACAATGGAAGCTATAGAAACCAATCCCGTAGTATATGAAATGATGATGGAAAATGTGTGGCAGCGGGAGCCGATACAGGTTGATGACTGGCTGAAAGGATATGCCCGAAGAAGATATGGAGCGGATAACGACTATGCTAACAAGGCCTGGTATATTTTAAAAAGAACCGCTTATTCCGATTCTCTCACATCGCGGGGCCCAAGATCTATGGTGCAATCGCGGCCAACATTCTCGCCACGGGGTATTCGCATTGACCTTCGTTATCCTTACATGAACAAGGAGTTGGCAAGAGCGTGGGAATATTTTATATTAGCTTCTACGCGATTGAAAAATGTGGAAGGCTTTCGCTTTGATTTGGTAGATGTAACAAGACAGGTACTTTCGAATCATGCAGTTGCCATTCATAAACAGTTTACAGATGCGTATGACCGGAAGGATTTGGATGGATTTAAAAGACTTAGTGCAGAATTTCTACAGTTAATCGATGATCTGGATGAACTGGTGGCCACAAGACAGGATTTTCTTTTAGGTAAATGGATTGAGGACGCGCGTAAATTGGGAAATACTAAAGAAGAAAAGGATTTGTATGAGCATAATGCACGCAACCTCATCACAACCTGGGGCGATAAAAACAACCGGCTGCATGAATACTCTGCAAGACAGTGGAGCGGCTTGTTCAAAAATTTTTACAAACCGCGGTGGCAGCAGTTTTTTACAGCCGCCGGAGATGCGCTGGCCAGCAATGTCAAATTTGATCATGATGCGTTCATCACCGGGATAAGGGATTGGGAATGGAACTGGGTAAACGGTAGCGAAAAGTATACAACCAAAGCCACCGGAAATGAGGCAGATATTTGCCTCAAAATGTTCCGGAAATATTATCACAAGGTGATGATCGCTGTGGAGCCGGAAAAGCAGCCTTCAACGATCCTTTCTAATATTCCTTAACCCGGTCCCGGTCGTTAACGCCGGCTTTAATTAATTTGTTTACATCCCTGTCATATCAACATACAACTGTATTTTTACAACCGGGGTTATGACTATTCTTGTTTTTGTCATCATATTATTTATTGGCGCGTATTGTGCAGGTTTTGTAGGTTCGCTCACGGGGCTTGGTGGCGGCGTGATTATTATACCGCTACTCACGCTTTTGCTGGGTGTTGACATTCATTATGCCATTGGCACGGCGCTGGTGTCCGTTATTGCTACTTCCACGGGTTCAGCCGCAGCTTATGTAAAAGAAGGTATTACCAACCTGCGCATGGGAATGCTTTTGGAAATTGCAACCACCATCGGAGCAATCATTGGCGCGTTACTCGTAGCTTATTTTAATCCCAATGTTATTGCCGTTACATTCGGCATCATGCTGATTTATTCTGCAATCAATTCATTTCGTAAAAAAAGGGAGCATGTTTTAAATGAATCCAGTAAAATGGCTCTGGCGCTTAAGCTCAACAATGAGTATCCAACAAAGCAGGGTGCAGTGGCGTATGGGGTAAAAAATGTAATCGGCGGTTTTAGCATGATGGGAATTGCAGGAATGCTTTCGGCGTTGCTGGGTATTGGTTCGGGGGCATTGAAGGTGCTGGCTATGGATATCATTATGCGCGTGCCTTTTAAAGTGTCTACCACTACCAGCAACTTTATGATGGGCGTTACGGCGGTGGCAAGCGCTATTATCTATTTGCAACGCGGCTATATTATTCCCCAAATTGCCATGCCTGTGGCAATCGGCGTTTTGCTGGGCGCCGTTACAGGTTCCAGAATATTAATCAGGTCAAACCCGGCTAAGCTGAGAACATTTTTTGCTGTTGTTATTTTATTTCTCGCCATTAATATGATTGTAAACGGATTTAGAGGAAGGTTTTAAAACAGGATTATTTTTTTAACTTGAACAAAGAACCACATAATAAAAGTAAAAATCTCGCTCTGGTGATTGGCAACATCATGCGATGGGGTGTTGTCATTTCGCTGTCAGTTACTTTCATAGGAGGAGTTGTTTATTTATCTGATCATCCGGGCGAAAAGGTTTCCTATAAAGTATTTACAGAGCAGGATCATTCTGTGGCTGAAATTTTCATGGGTACCTGGAGAGGCATTTTAGATTTAAAAGGAGAAGCACTTATCATGATGGGCATTTTACTATTGTTCTCCACACCTGTGATTAGGGTGCTGTTTTCTTTGCTGGGTTTTATCATAGAGAAAGATAAGTTGTACATCGCTATCACTCTTATCGTGCTGGCCATCATTTTCGTAAGCATCTCCGGCGGTCTGGCGCATTAAAAACCCTGAAATATTTTTCCAGGGTTTCTTTTATCAGGCAATTAAGGGTTTCTTAATTCATCTGCTCTGTCCTCTGCTTTATCGGCCAGCCGTTCTGCTTCAACTCTTGCATCATCGGCCAATTCATCGGCTTTGTTTGCAGCTTCCTGCTGTGCGCTCTCAACCGTGTTGGCCACTTTGTCGGCTTCGTGCTGAGCATCTTTTGCAACTTCTTCCGCATTGTAAGCGGCTCTGTCCGCAATTTTATCAGCCTGATGCTGCGCGTCCTCTGCAACCTGTTCAGCACTGGTTGTTGCCTGTTGTGCTGAATTAGAAACATCAGTTTTTACGTCATCGGCGTTATCTGTTACTTTATCCCACACTTTTTCAGCATTTTCTTTTGCATGATCTGCCAGCTCAGTTGTTTTTTCCCATGCTTTATCAGCGCCATCCCTTGCGGCTTCCCACACACCTTGTGCGGCATCTTTTGCTTTGTCCCAAAGATTTTTATTTTCTTCCATGGCTTTTTTTTTACGGTTTTTATAAATAGATTTAAAGTAAGTGTATGAATAATATCTAATCCCGTGCCAATTCAATAGGGCGGCTGTTAAAAAAAAGAGTGCTGCATTGATGCAGCACTCAAAAGGTTTATTCTTAATTTTCTTAGTAACAATAACGAATACGCTCCGCAACGTTTTTTAATCTAGTCGTTCAAAGAATGTATTTTCTTCTTTACTTCAATTTAAAACGCATGCCCAGATATACCATTCTTCCAAATACAGGTCCCCAGGTCATTGAGCCATCAAAATATTGCCCGAAGGGCTGCTGCGAATCTATGATTAAGTGCTGTTGCCTGTAACCGGTTAGGTTTTCACCGCCCAGGTACACTTCCCATTTAGGACTGAACTCTTTGGCCACTTGCGCTGCCATTTGAATGTAAGACGGTGAGCGCTCTGCCATACGAAAGTCTACAGGATTGGTGGCCGTGTTAGGAATGCGTTTGCTACTCAGCCACTGCGTGGTGTAATCAAGCCTCCATTTGTTATTGGTTTCGTAAGCCAGGTTGATAAAAGCTCTGTGCTTTGCCACAAAAGGTTTTTCAAGCAACTGGTTGCGATAGGTTGCTTTAACATCCAGCCAGCGGTAAGCCATCCTCACGTCAAATTTTCTAATGGGTTCGTAATTCAGTTCTGCCTGAATACTGTTAGAATAAGATTTACCATTAAGATCATAGAATTGAATTCTTTGAGGACTGGCGTCAAGATCAACAACCGTTTGGTTGGTAAACTTTGTATGATAACCATCCAGGCTGATGGAGCCGGGGCGATTACTAAATCTGAAATTGTGAATGAAGTTGATGCCGAAGTTCCACGCTTTTTCAGGGTCTAAGCCAAAGCCATGAGCATTGTTTGCATTCAGTATTTCGTATTGCCTCGCGCTCACAAAAACGCCTGCATTTTCAGCAAAAATATTAGCCACCCTAAAGCCAGAGCCGGCAGACATGCGCAAATTTGTTTTTGGCGTAAAATCATACTTCAGGTTTAACCGCGGGGTGGTGATCAAACCATATAAGTTGTGGTAGTCCATACGCAATCCCGCGATAGCAGAAAACTTTTCAGGCGCCGTGTAATTATACTCAAAAAAGGCACCCGGTACAATTTCATTACGGCGGTAATTAGCTGCATTGAATTTTTCATTGAAGTTGTCATTGCTAAAACTCAATCCTGTTCTGAATTTATGATCGGTGGTGCCAATAACTGACTGGTAAATAAAATTAGCATATACCGATTTTTGATTGCCATTGTATTTGGTAAGCCCATAGTAAGAATCATTGTTGTAAATATTCCCCGAAAAGATCAGGCCCAGGCTTTTGTATTTGTGCTGCGGAAATACATATCCCAGTTTACCGGTAAATGCGTATTGCTCTACGTCAATACCCACGCCATATTGATTAGTAGTTAATTTGTCAGCAGCAGGATCAAAAGCTACCTGGCCCGCTTGTCGTTTGTCATTCAGTGCTTTTATGGCAAACTGTCCAATCCAGCCATTGTTATCCATGTATTTCCATCGGTTAATGACATTGAACTGGCGGCCCAGCGGTATGTCAAGAAAACCGTCATGGTTCATATCATTTTTTCTCACTACCGTGTTGGCGTGTGTAAGCAAGCCTGTGCTCCATTTGTCATTGATACGCTGGGCAAGATTGATATTGGCTTCAAGCCTTCCCATAGTGTTTGCATAAGTATTGATCAAAAGCCTTTCGCTATTGTCGGGTTTTTTTTCTTCTACGTTGATTTGCCCTGCAATGCTTTCATAACCATTTACCACCGATCCGGTACCTTTTGTGAGTTGGATGCCTTCAATCCACGGGCCAGGGATAAATGTAAGGCCGTAGCTGCCGGGCAGACCTTTGATCTCAGGAACGTTTTCGGTAAGCAGTTGTGTATAATTGCCCGATAAACCCAGCAGTTGAATCTGTTTCATGCCTGTAACAGCGTCGCTATAGCTTACATCTACCGAAGGGCTTGTCTCAAAACTTTCTGAAAGATTGCAGCAGGCGGCTTTGGTAAGTTCGCGCGAGTTAATGTTAAGCGTATTTAAAATGCTGAGCGTAGAAACATATGTGGATTGCGGCCTGGAGGTTACAATCACTTCCTGCATTCTGCCGCCTGAAGCATTTTTTAACACAATGGTCAGCATGTCTGGATTGCGTACGCTGATGGTGTCGCTGTCAAAACCCACGTAGCTGATGAGCAGGTGCGTCGGTAAATCGGTGGTAATTTGAAATACCCCCGTGCTGTCGGTAATAAAATATTCGTTGGAGTGCAGGCTTTTTACAGTGGCATTTCTAATGGGGTTCAGTTTTCCCTTTTCCGTTTCTTCAAGCACCACTCCAGTAATGACTTGTTTTTCTTTTACGGGTGTAGCTCCAGGTGCCACGCTTCTGTCGTAGTGACAACAGGCAGGCATGGCCTTGTACACATCATCAGGCGCTTTAAATGCTCCATTGTCGTGCCCTGCTGCTGCAATTTTTTGCTGAATTTGCTCTTTGGAGGTTTTAGTACTGTCGTAAGTGATGGTAAGCATATGCGTTACCACGTTCCAGTTAGCGCTGATGGCTTTGTTGTTGAGTGCTACGTTTTCAATTCTTTCTTTACACATTTCGCAGGATCCCGAAACGCCAAATGTTTCTGTAACCTGGTTCTTCTTTTGTGCAAATAATGTGGTAGATAATATTAATAAAAATGCTGTAAAAATATATTTGTAGCTCATTGGTTTTTATATTTAGTGATACTGAATGCCGGATGCCAGACTCACCGTTTACAGGGTGAAGCGATGCATCTATTTATGTAGAATAATTCCATTTTCAGGCGCTGATACAGCCCTGAAAAAGATCACTAAATAAGGAAACTACAATTAAGTATGTGTAAATGCGGTTGGGAGAGGGGAGGTGGCCTGCTATGTGTGTGCGGGCTGTGTTGTAGTGAGAGGAAATGTTTTGAAATCTCAAAATTATTTTCAACCGTTGCTTCGGCCATCAATGCCGGTTCAAAAGTAACAGACTGACTGATGTTTTGGTCGGCTGATATTTTGAGATCTACTTTTTCATTCTTGCAACAATCTTCATTGCCGTTCATAGTGCAATAATGTGGAACGGGTGGATTGAGCTGAATGCTTACCTGCTTTAATTTACCGCAGCAATAAAAATAGTTCAGGCTAACGCCAAAAGTAGCGATGCTGTAGAACAAGAAAACTGCTATGATGGTAAATTTTTTCACTGCGCAAATATAAGAACAATAAAATGAGTGGATTGTTGATTCAGTGTAAAGATTTAGACTTTAATTTTCACCTGCCAGTTCAATCTTATATCCCGCCTGCTGCACGGCGCTCATTACCTGCTGTGGAGAAATACTATTTGTGGTAACAGTGAGTACTTTGTCCTTATTAGTAATATCTACTTCCCAGTCGCCAATACCCTGCACGTTATCTAAATGAGGTTTTACAGTCGCTACGCAGCCGCTGCAATTGATATTTGTTTTAAACCGAAATATTTGATTATTCGTTTCCATTGTTTGTATTATAAATATTTATGTAGTTTATTGTACCGTTCAACTTTTCCATTTCAACCGCAGGCTGTTTGTTACCACACTTACGCTGCTGAGCGCCATGGCTGCACCGGCAATCATGGGGTTGAGTAAAAAGCCGTTGACGGGATATAATATACCCGCGGCAATTGGTATGCCGATGAGATTGTAAATAAACGCCCAGAACAGGTTTTGCTGAATGGTAGTTATCGTTTGTTTAGAAAGCTTTATAGCCTGTGGAATTTTATCCAGGTCAGATGAGATGATGGTCATTTTAGCCACATCCATGGCAATATCGCTGCCTTTACCCATAGCGATGCTTACATCTGCTGTAGCCAGTGCAGTACTGTCGTTAATGCCATCCCCCACCATGGCAACTGTTTTTCCCTGTTGTTGTAAATGTTGTATAAAATCAGCTTTTTGCTGCGGCAATACTTCCGCCTCATAATGATCAATGCCTGTTTGCGCTGCGATAGCAGCAGCGGTTGCTTTGTTATCACCTGTAAGCATGTAAACATCAATGCCCATTTCTTTAAGCCGGGTAATGGCTTTTACTGAAGTTTCTTTAATGTTGTCGGCAATAGCCAGCACTGCATGTGCTTCCTTATCATCAGCAAACCAAATAACTGTCTTTGATTCGTGGGTCCATTCGTCTGCCTGCTGTTGCAGGTCTGTGGCGATAGAAATATTATTTTCGGCCAGTAGCTTTTTATTGCCCACATACCAGGTTTTACCTTCGTACACGGCTTTAGCGCCTTTGCCTGTAATACTTTCAAAACCAATAAGGTCAATTGACTGGTCGTTGTTAAAATGATTCACCACTGCATCTGCCAGCGGGTGCTCCGATCTTTTTTCTAAATGATACAATACGGGCATTGTGTTGTCCTGATCGTTCAGCCATTTTACACCGGTAACACGCGGGCGTCCCTCTGTAATGGTTCCGGTTTTATCAAGCACGATCGCGTTTACTTTTTTTGTTAGCTCCAGGCTTTCCGCGTCTTTAATGAGGATGCCGTTTTCAGCGCCTTTGCCTACACCTACCATAATGGCAGTGGGTGTGGCCAGTCCCAGCGCACAGGGGCATGCGATCACCAAAACCGTGATGGCGGCTAAAAGCCCGTGTACAAGGCCACTTTCGCCGCCAAGGGCTAGCCATAAAACAAAGGTGACGACGGAAATGCCAATTACGATAGGAACAAAAATGCCGGCGATCTTATCCACCAGTTTTTGTATCGGTGCTTTACTGCCCTGCGCGTCCTGCACCATTTTTATGATCTGAGCCAGCATGGTTTCTTTCCCCACTTTTACGGCTTCAAACCTAAAACTTCCCTTTTGATTGATGGTGCCTGCAAATACTTTATCATTTTGTTTTTTAGAAACAGGAACGGGTTCGCCGCTCAGCATGCTTTCATCTACATAGGAGCTGCCTGAAATAACCATGCCATCCACTGCTATTTTTTCTCCGGGCTTTACCAAAATATTATCGCCGCGGTTTACATCTTCAATAGGTATTTGTTTTTCTTCGCCCGAAGGGCTGATGATAGTAACTGTTTTTGGCTGCAGACCCATTAGTTTTTTAATGGCCGAAGAAGTGTTGCCTTTGGCTTTTTCCTCAAGTAGTTTGCCTAATAAAATAAAGGCAATGATCACCGCCGCAGCTTCAAAATAAACGTGTGCCTCAAGGCCGCGCTGCTGCCAGAATTCAGGAAAGAACATGTTGAACACGCTGAATACATAAGCAATACCCGTGCTGAGCGCTACCAGCGTATCCATATTGGCTTTGCGGTGTTGCAACTGTTTCCATGCATTGATGAAAAAATCTCTGCCCAACCACAATACAACTGGTGTTGATAATACCCACATGATCTCATTGGCATAGGGCATGTTCATAAAAAACATACCAATAACAACAACAGGCAGCGACAATATAATTGCCCAGGTGGTTTTGCTTTTTAGCGATTTGTATTTTTTCTGGTGAAGGTCTTCCAAAGTTTGTTGCCGGGTGCTTTCACTTTCCAGTAGCAAATCATAACCAATGGACCGCACCGCTTTTTGTAATGCTTCGGGATTGGTGGCACCAGGATCGTACTCTACGTTTAAGTTGGCATTAGCATAATTTACAGAAGCGCTTTTTACGCCCGGCGATGCTTTTACAATACTTTCAGCACTGATTGCGCAGGAGGCGCAGGTCATGTTCAAAACCGGAAACGTTTGCCTGATTGTTTTTTTATCGGTTGCCATGTGGCAAAGGTGCTAAAAAACAATGGTGCAGGTATTGTATTTTTTGGGTTTTGTTTTGTAAGTTTTTATACTTCATCCAGTGGTTTTCGCTTGTTTT
>JAFAFV010000189.1 GCA_023423285.1 Bacteroidota bacterium | reverse complement strand
CCTTCATAAAAAGCTAAAGGTTCAATAGTAAAAGTTTTTAGATTTTTTAGAAACTGGTCGGGATCTATATTAGGCCAGAATCTGCTTTTCTCCAGCTTTTTTATTTTATTTAAATAGGTCAGTGCCTGTATAGCCGTGCTTTTCCTTACAGTGTCTCTGTAGTTTACATTCGCATGGACCAACCCGGTTGTTAGCGTAAAAAATAGAATTAATAATACTCGTTTTCTGATCTTCATTTTAAGGTACACCAATACGAATGTAGTAATATTTTTTATTTTTTGTAACGGCATTAAAACGCCCGTCGAAAGAGTCTGCCAGGCATTTTAAAAATACTTTTTAATAATTGTCCGGCTTCAATTCCCCGCTAAACGTAATAGGCGTTTTGTTATTAAGCAACACCCGTAAAGAGGCATAACCACCCGGCGAAATGGTCAGGTAAAGGTTTCTTACTTCGCGGTCGTCACGCGGCGTAATTTCAATTTCATAGTTATTTTTTCTGATGCTTTTTTTATAGCCAAAATCAGTCGAGGTAAATTTAATACCGCCTTCATTGGGGTTGATCGGCGCCGTATATGCCCGACCAAAATAGGGTAAAAATGCAATCACCGAATCCGGCGTCACTTTAAGATCGTACCGGCCATCTAACTGGTAAAGCTGGCTGCCGTTGGGAAACATAACCCGCGGATTGTACCGTGCACTTTCGGTTGGTAAGGCGCTTTGAGCCACAAATGTATAAGATTGCATTTCCACCAGATCAGACACCGGCGCCTGCCGGATGTTTTCTTTCTGCGAAGAGCAGGCAGCCATAAATATTGCGCCTATTATTAATATATTCAATTTCATAATTTCCAATTTTTATTTTTTTTGAGATGGTTTTACTCTAAGGATGCATAAGTGCCTGCAATTACACATTTTCCAAACTGCAAAAAGTCAGCCATTTTGAACTGATTGATGCATTGCAATTTCACTTATTTGAATTAATTTATAACATCATTAAAAAATAATCAAAGTCCGTCAATTTTCATAAACAGGTTTTAACGGGTTCAGGCTTTTTTTTACATAAAACATCAAACCTGTTTAATATCATGTTTTGCAGTATTCGCAGCATGTAAAAGCCCTTTACCTTTGTGGCTGAGTTAAACGTTTTCCACTATTGTTTAACCAATCTGTAAAGGAATTTTTTGTTTTGTTGATATTAAAAACCCGGCTGATTCTCTATCGGCCGGGTTGCTTTTTTAGGGTTACATCAACCTGCTTTGTTTATCTTTGGCACCATAAATTACATTATGCTTAAAGTAGGAATTGTAGGCGTTGGCCACCTGGGAAAATTTCATTTAAACAACTGGCTGGAAATTGAAGGAGTGGAAGTCATCGGGTTTGTAGACCCTACTGATGCAACCGCGCAGGAAGTTATCGAAAAATATAACATTCGCCGTTTTGTGGATACGGATGACTTTTTAAGCCGCTGCGACGCTATTGATGTGGTAACCCCTACAAATTTTCATTACGAATGGTGCGAGAAAGCAATAAAAATGGGCAAGCACGTTTTTGTAGAAAAACCTTTTGCACACACGATGGCCGAAGCCCGGGCGCTGGTCAAACTGGCTAAAGAGTCTAACATAAAACTTCAGGTGGGCCACGTGGAAAGGTTCAACCCCGCTTTTCTTGCCCTGAAAAATACAGACCTGAACCCAATGTTTATTGAAGTGCATCGCCTGGCTCAGTTTAACCCCAGAGGTACCGAGGTAAGCGTGATACTTGACCTGATGATCCACGACATAGATATTATTTTAAGTATTGTAAAAAGCGATGTAAAGAAAATTTCCGCCAGCGGTGTAGCTGTTTTAACAGAAACTCCTGATATTGCCAACGTACGGATCGAGTTTGATAACGGCTGCGTGGCCAACCTTACATCCAGCCGCATATCAATGAAAAAGATGCGTAAAATGCGCCTCTTTCAAAAGGATGCCTATATCGGCATTGATTTTTTAGATAAAAAAACGGAAATTATAAAACTGAAACAGCCGCAGGATGAAAACGTATTTTCATTTGATATTGTCACGCAGAACGGTTCTAAAACGATTGCCGTAGCTACACCAGTTGTGGCGCAGGTAAACGCCATCAAACAAGAGCTTGAAGAGTTTAAAAACGCTATTGAAACCAATACAGAAACCATCGTATCTGAAATTGACGGTCTCAAAGCAATGGATGTGGCACACCAGATACTGGCTAAAATAGGCAACCAATCCATCAGTAGTTAGTGGGGCAACACAAAAAAATACCGCCCGTATGGTACCTGGCTGCAGACTACGTGGCTGCAGCAGGTGCCTGGCTCTTATTTACTGCCTTCTCCAGACAATTTCTTTTAAAGCCTTTTGACTATTTAACTGCTTTAGCCATCATCCCACTGTTATGGATCATCATTTTTTCTATAGCCGGAAGCTATAATGACCTTTATAAAAAATCAAGGGCAAAAGAAATGGTTGCCACTATGCTATGTTCTTTCATTGGTTCTTTCATCATTTTTTTTGTATTGATACTGAACAGAGGCGAGCTGGCGCAACATCCGCTCCGGTTATTTCTGCTTCTCTGGGGCCTGCAATTTCTTATCACTTTTTTATTAAGATGGGCAGTTTTAAGAACTGTAAAAAAACACATTCTTTCGGGCAAAGTTGTTTTTGATACGGTAATGATAGCGCATCCGGCAAATGTTCCATCAATTCTTTTAAAAACTGAAAAGCAACTGGCCGATGCTGGTTATCATTACATCGGCTTCATTCCGCTGCAAGAGAACAACATATCATCTTCTTTTAAAAACCTTGGAAGGTTGGAAGAGATTGACCGTATTATCGGCAAAAACGTAAAGATGGTGATTGTTGAAAGTGCTGCAGAGAAAGATATTACCGAAAAGATCATCTCTTCGCTTGCCGGAAAAGATGTTGAAATTCAGCTATTGCCAAATGCCGTTCACCTGGTGGCTGGCTCGGTAAAAACCGAAAGCGTGTTAGGCGTCGGTTTAATGGCTGTGCACAACCATATTTTAAGCGGATGGCAGCAAAACATAAAACGTTTGGTAGATGTAGTGTTATCATTAGTTGCATTGATCGTGCTTTCGCCACTGTTGTTATTTGTGGCAATAAGAACAGCTTTAGCTAATAAAGGCCCGGTTATTTTTAAACAGGAAAGAGTGGGGTATAAAGGAAGGCCATTCATCATGTATAAGTTTCGCTCCATGGTGCCCGATGCAGAAAAAGATGGCCCTCAGTTATCATCAGACCATGACCCGCGCATTACGCGCTGGGGAAAGATCATGCGTAAATGGAGGCTTGATGAACTGCCACAGCTATGGAACATCATCAGGGGTGAAATGAGCCTGGTTGGCCCACGGCCCGAGCGGGCATATTACATCAACCAGGTAGTGGAAAAATTTCCTTTATATAAACATATTTTAAAAGCGCGGCCAGGCCTCACAAGCTGGGGAATGGTGCAGTTTGGCTACGCCGAAACGATTGGGGAGATTATTGAAAGAAGCCAATTTGACCTGATGTACATCGAAAATATTTCCCTGCTATTAGATTTGAAAATCCTGATCCATACCTTGCGCATTCTGTTTCAGGGCAAGGGTAAATAAAAGCTTAGCTCACTTTTATTGATGCCTCTAAAAAATCGCAATGCCACTAATTTTTTGATTACATTTGGTAATATTCCATAACTAAAATAACCATGACTACAAACAGAAGAAATTTTTTGAAGGCCGCGGCAATGGTATCGGCAGGTGTTGCTATTACAGGTTGCAAAACTACTAGCAGCGCGGCCTCTACTTCAATGGCGGCAGGTAGCTACAGAAATATTGTTGGTGCTAATAATAAAGTAAACCTTGCTCATATCGGCATAGGCAATCGCGGTTTAGAGATTATAAAAGAATTTGAAAAAACAGGGCTGGCAAATGTGGTAGCTCTGTGCGATGTGGACCTTGGCGCTAAACACACGCAGGAAGCTACCGCCAAATTTCCATCTGCCAATACCTTCAGGGATTTCAGGGTGATGTTGGATAAAATGCCTAACCAAATTGATGCGGTAGCCATTGCCACGCCAGATCACGCGCATTTTCCCCAAACCATGCTGGCCATGTCTTTAGGAAAACACGTGTATGTAGAAAAGCCGATGGCGCGTACCTTTCAAGAGGTAGAACTGATGATGCAATCTGCAAAGAAGAACAGGGTAGTTACGCAAATGGGTAACCAGGGCCATTCGGAAGGAAATTATTTTCAATTTAAAGAATGGGTTAAAGAAGGTATTATAAAAGATGTAACCGCTATTACCGCGCACATGAACAACCCGCGGCGCTGGCATGGCTGGGATACCAACATTAAAAAACCGCTTGAGGCAGAACTTATGCCAACAACGCTGGAGTGGGATACCTGGCTTTCTGCAGTTCCTTACCATCCTTATAATAAAGACTATCATCCGGGCCAATGGCGTAGCTGGTACGACTTTGGTATGGGCGCACTTGGCGATTGGGGTGCACATATTATTGATACGGCACACGAATTTTTAAACCTCGGTTTGCCTGCTGAAATTAATCCGCTAAAACTTACCGGTCACAATGATTTTTTCTTTCCGATGGACAGTACAATTGAATTCAAATTTCCAAAACGTGGAAAAATGCCGCCGTTGGTCATTACCTGGTACGATGGGGTGAATAATATTCCTCCAGTGCCGGATGGTTATGGTGTTTCAGAACTTGACCCGAATATTCCAACTGTAGGAGGCGGTAAAATACAGCCCGCCAAGTTGAACCCCGGTAAAGAAATTTATACCAAGAACTTAACGTTTAAAGGAGGTTCTCATGGAAGCACATTATCCATAATACCCGAAGCCAGGGCCAAAGAAATGGAAAGTAAATTACCACCGGTTCCCAAAAGTCCGTCAAATCACTTTGCGAATTTTTTATTAGCCTGCCAGGGCAGGGAGCAAACGCGCTCTCCATTTCATATAGCTGGCCCGTTAAGCCAGGTTTTTTGTCTGGGTGTGATGGCACAAAGGCTCAATCAAAAAATTGTGTTTGACCGGGCTACGAAGCGTATTACCAACAATCCTTTTGCTGATGCCATGCTTACCGGCCAGCCCCCCCGTAAAGGTTGGGAAGAATTTTATAAAGTATAAAAGTTAAACATCATGTATAATTATTAAGGCTGTTTTTGAAATGGACAGCCTTATTTAGGTTACCGAATGTTGTTTATCAGCAGGTTATGAAGATGAGAAATTTTTATTTATTCTTTCAGGTCTGATTTTGTAAGTTTAAGGTAGTCTTTTAACCACCAAACCTTAACATTGGCTATGGCTAAAACTTTTGATTTAGAGCAATCTGATCTATTGTTTCTGCTGCAGTTATCGGATGCGGTTTACAACTTGCCATCCGAGAAGCAGGTATTTGAACATACCTGTAAAGTGTTTGCGGCAAAAACAGAAGTAGAAGAAGTTGTGATTTACGAAATGTCTCAACCTGAGCCGGAGTTAAAAAGCTATTTCCATCTTCCGGATAACGGCCGTCCAGCCATACATGACGATATTGACTGCACCGCCCATTTTGAACTTTACCGGCAGCATGAACCAGTTTTAATTACAGATGTAAGAATGTATCCTGACGGGGTGCTTTTTACCGGTTGCCACATGCGGGCAGTTGCCGGTATTTCTTTAAAAACTAATCAGGTTCATTTTCTGTTGGAGCTAAGAAGCACCCAGATTATGGAATGGCCTCTTTCGCTTGCAAAACTTCTTAAAAACGGGTTTCAAAGAGTCTTAAAAGCCGTCAGCAAAATAAGGGAAGTGGAAGATTTTCGCAGCCGTAGTCTGCATTTTGAAACAGCAACAAGAGCTCTACTTGAGCTATCAGCAGACAATCTGTCTTCCGGTATACTAGCTTTTCGCCAGCCAGTAGAAATAGAGCATTTAAAACTAGCCTTGCTGAAGACAGTTTTGCCCAGGGATGTGTATTCTAATCTTACTGATGAAGACATTCCCAAGGTGCAAATTGAAATAGCCCGCTATTTTGACGGGTCAACCGATCACCAGATTGATAACGACATTAGCGGCATTGACCAGCCTTACTGGGTAAAAATAAATAATGGCCGCCTGGCAGGCCATCACTCACAAGATGCAGCAATTGATATTTCAAATATCACTGAACGCAAACAGTATGAACAACACCAGGCTTTCCTGTTTCAGCTATCTGATATGCTGCGCATTGAAACATCAGCAGATGAGATTGTGAACCTGTCGCTGCAAATGCTATATGAATATTTAAATTTAGACCAGTGCTGTGCCGCCGAATATCACTTAGAAGAAGGTCTTGTTAAGCATACCCACTGCGCACGTAAAACCAATGATTTAAATATACCTGCCATAGTAAAATTTTCTGATTTTCCTGACTCTATAAAAATGGGGCTGTACACCACTTTGGTATTGGATGATGTGAACAACGCATTACACCTTTCTGGTGAAGAAAAACTACGTTTTATCGGAATGGGTATAGGATCATTAATTGTGTCGCAGTGGCATAAAGGGACAAAGAACATCAATTGGTCTATTCTGGCTTTATCGAAAACGCCGCGTCACTGGAAGCAGTCTGAAGTAAAGCTGATTGAAGAAGTAACTGAACGTACATGGGCCGCAGTGGAAAGGGCAAAAAGCAGGGAAGCATTGCGCAGAAGTTCCGAATGTATGCGTTTTCTGAAAGAGGCATACCATTCTGTTGTAGATGATGCTCCTTTTGAGGATTCTCTTAAAATACTTACGCGCCTTGTGGTAAGCGAAACAGGAGGAGCTGCACGAACGGCATTTTTTATAGTAAGCGAAAATAGCTTACATCTAAAGTACCTTAAAAGTGCCGGAAATATGCCGGAGGATTATGCTGAGGCAATAGACAATCTCCTGCTTGAAAATCCATCTATTGTTTCTGAGTATGTGGTGTCGTATATTGAACCTGTTATTTCACCAGATGTAAATACAGATCCACGTTGGATGTACTGGATACCCTTAGCAAAGAAATACAATTACAGGGCTTGCTGGTCGTTTCCTATGAAAACAAAAGACAATAAAGCGGTAGGAGCGTTTGTAATGTATTTCACCAATCCGCGGGAGGCTACCAAAACAGAGATAGAACTTGCGGAACTGGTAACTGGCGCGGCTGCTGTCATCATCAATACGCATAAGGAGTTGCAGGAGCGCTTACGCATTGAAGAAACGTTGGCGGAAAGCAGGGATCAACTGGTGCACAATATGACACAGCAGAACGAGTTTTTGCGCATCGCTACGCACGAGGTTAAAACGCCGCTAACGGTTATTAAGTTAACGGCTCAATTTTTGAAAAACAATTTAGTAACTACAGAAGGAAACGAAAGCGCGGTGTTGTTAGTGGATAAACTGAACCAGAGTGTGGTCAAACTAATTGGATTATTTGAACACCTGATGCAAACGACCAAGGCGGCTGATGGAACCCTTGAGTTAAAGGGTGCTATTTTTGATATTCATGCTTTGATAGCAGATGTAGTGGCAGACCAACAATCTGTGGCGCCGGAAAGAAAGATCACCAACCATGCTAAAGGCGTGCTGCTTATAGAAGCAGATAAAAGCCGTATTGAACAGGTAATCGTCAACCTATTAACAAACGCAAACAAATATTCGCCAGACGATACGGAAATTATAATTGAAACCAGAATCGTAAATGAAATGATTGAAGTAGGTGTAAAAGATAAAGGGCCGGGCATTGCTTCAGATGAACAGGAAAAGATTTTTAAGCGATTTTACAGGGTAAAAAATTCTTCAGGTCGCGAAGGACTTGGCGTAGGTTTATATATTTCTGATGTGATCATAAAAATGCACGGCGGGCGTATATGGGTTGACAGTACGCCTGGTGATGGGTCAACATTTTATTTTACCCTTCCTTTAAAAAAGTAAACTGTAAAAAGTTAATAGGCTAGTATTATGGCACACAAACGGGAACTATACGATTTCGCAATTTTAGGAGGTTGCATTACCAGTGTAACACTTTCTTTTTTGCTGCAGCGTGCAGGATACAAAGTGGCTCTTATTGAGCAGCAAAGCATTGGCATTGAAACAACGGGCCGGTATTATACCATTTTAAGCGAAAAGCCTCAGAAGATTGAAATTAATAATTTCCGGCCGCCCCCTGGTCAGCCTGGCAAAACACCGCATGATTATTTAGAACAAGGCCTGAACTTTATTTTATCAACAGCCAGAAACTACCATATTTATTGTGATTTACGAAAATTGTCAGACAGTGACATTTCTTTAAATGGAGCGCTTTTAGAGGGCCCGGTATATTTATTCAATCCGTTCAAATACATTGTTTCATTAGCAAAAGTAGCTGCTGATAATGGTGTGGCACTGCTTGAAAACCGCCGCGTGCTGAAGATTGAAAGTGATAACAAAACCCACATGGTATTTACGACCAGAGGCAAAGTGTGGGCAAATAATATTGTGTACACGCCACGGTCTTCAAGAATACTCACACTCAGGCCGGGCAGCTACATTCCATATAAATCGTATTCATTAATGGCAAAGCTTGCCGGCCATCATGAGGAAACTGTTTTTAAAATACCCGGGCGCCAGTTGCTGGCGCATGTGGTAGCTACTGATGAAAATTGCTCCATCATTGAGCTACAGGGCGCTGACTCTAAGGTGGTGAAGGGAAAAAATGATGATGCACAATTTCAAATTCTTCAGGATTTTCTCAACGAGAATTTCAATGTGGACTGCCTTTTAGCAAGGTGGTCAAGCGTTTATTATTTATCCTCTGACGGTACTTTGCTAGTGGGGCCAACCGAAACCCCGGGAACTTATATTGTTTCAGGGTATAATTACAGTGACCCGTCCATCGGAATTATGTGTGCCTTATACTTTGCTGACCAGTTGCCCGTGACAGTAAGAACTGCCAAAACATTGAATACAATGTAAACTGCGATCCAAAAACATTTTTCATGCATCTAATAAAAATATATGCAAGTATGTTTAATATTTATGGTTTGAATTTTGCTTACAAATATTGTAACCAATAAAATCATAAGATGTACAGAGACGGTGCTTTGAAAAGTTTATGGCAGCAAAATCTAAAAAAGGTAAACACCAATTACCATTCTTTACAGGAATTTTATGACGTTGCTGTTGTTGGCGGCGGCATCACAGGCTTAACAACAGCAATCAACCTGCAAAAGGCCGGTAAAAAATGTGTTCTGTTAGAAGCAGCTAATATTGGTTTTGGCACTACTGGCGGCACCACTGCACATTTGAATAATTTTTTTGATACGCCTTACAGCCAGGTTATAAAAGATTTTGGCGAAGATGAAGCCAAGCTGCTTGCAAAGGCTGCCCGCGAGGCAATCGTTACCGTTAAAAGTTACGTGGATGAGTTAGGCATTGATTGCGGATTTGAAAAAAAAACCGCGTGGCTATTTGCTATTGATGAACAGCAGGAAAAAGTGCTGGATGATATTATAAAAGGAGCGCATGCTGTAGGTGTATCCATGAACGAAGAAAAATTTAATCCTTATAATATTCCGTTTACAAAAATTGTATCGGTTCCGGGCCAGGCGCAGTTCGATCCGGTAAAATATATTAATGCATTAGCTGAAGCTTTTATTGATAAAGGCGGACACTTATTTGATGAATGCCGTGTAATCAGTATTGACAAAAAAGATAAAGAGTTGTTTATGGAAACAACGCGCGGCGTCATTCGCTGTTCCCATGCGGTATATGCCACGCACACACCGCCGGGAAACATTATGATGCATATGCGTAATTCGCCTTACAGGAGTTATGCTATGGCTGTAACGTTGCAGAATGATCACTATCCCGATGGGCCGGGTTATGATCTGTACGACCCGTACCACTATTACCGAAGCCAGGAAGTTGATGGTAAAATGTATTTAATTGCAGGAGGCGAAGATCATAAAACAGGTCATGATGATAATGCAGCTTATTGTTTTCAAAAACTGGAAGATTATATACGCGGTGTTTTTAATGTTGATGAAGTAGCCTTTAAATGGTCGTCTCAGTTTTATGAGCCCGTAGATGGCCTGCCTTATATTGGTAAAGCAAATAAGGGCGAGGAAATATATTTAGCCACAGGCTTTAGTGGTAATGGAATGATTTACGGAACACTTTCAGGTAACATAATTGCAGACCTGATCCTGTACAATCAAAGTAAATATGAAAAATTATTTGATCCTACCAGGTCAAAACCAATAGCAGGCTTTACATCTTTTGTGAAAGAAAACGCAGATGTTGTAAAAAGCTTTATAGGCGATAAAATATCTGTAGATAAAATTGAATCTTTACACGAACTGGCACACGACGAAGGGCGTACTGTTAGTTATAACGGCGAAAGCCTTTCCGCTTATAAAGATAATAGTGGTTACGTGCATTTATTAAAAAGCGCTTGTACGCATTTGGGTTGTAATGTAAAGTGGAACAATGCAGAAAAATCCTGGGATTGCCCGTGCCATGGTTCCCGCTTTGGCATAGATGGCAGCGTGCTTACAGGGCCTGCAGTAAAGGGCCTTGAAAAAGTTGAAAGTGACGGCCAGGTAAGCGCCCGGCATCACAGCACTTAAGTCTTTTCATATTTTGCTACCTGAGGAATGATAAAATACTGCTCCAGGGTGTCCAGTTCCTGCACCATATTTTCTTTTTTATCAATTACCTGAATAATCTGATCAATATCAACACTGCTGCCGGGTAACAAGCTTAGCATACTATAGTAATAGCCAAGTTGCATGTACAAGAGTTTTCTGAAACTGGTGGTGAGTACTAACTCTCTTTTCATATCCCCGCCAATGTATCCGTCAATAAAACTTTGTTGTTCCTGAACAAAAGTTTCAATTGTTTTAAAGCTATTTTTATCTGATACCTTCTTCATAAATGATTTGGCTTTTACATGATGCAGGTAAATTCTAACATAAGAATCTAAAAGCTGCAAAAGTTTTGCTGAACACGCTTTCTCTTTTAATGAAAGAACATATCCTATGGAAGATTTTTCCATTATTGCTAATTCATGTATTGAAGAGTTAATTATTTTTTTCATTGCAGAATTGGGTTACTTGAAAAGCTTTTGTTTTTTTATAAGACTCGCTTCATAACCACTTTGGTTTTTGGTTGATTGTTAATTATTTAAAAAATATAATAGAGCAATTTTGTTACTACCCATTTTATTACATTATTATTACTTTAATATTTCCGTGGAAAATATAACTCATTAAAAAACCAATACTTACGCATATTAGAAATTAAATTGTTTTACGCACCAGCTAAATGGAGTATTTATTGCAAATAACCTAGTAGCTCAACAGAACAAACCACAGGCTTCTTAAAGCTTGTTTTAATATTAATAATTACTAAATATGGATTTAATCGTTTTTTCTCATTTGCGTTGGAATTTTGTGTACCAACGCCCGCAACACCTAATAAGTAGGTTTACTAAATCATTCCGGGTTTTTTATATTGAAGAGCCTATTCTAACAGAACAACAAGACAGTTATGTTGTGGAATTGCAGAACGGTGTTAGTGTAGTAAAACCATGCCTGAACACTTCGGATACCGGTGACCCGATTACCAGACAGAAAGAAATCATTGAAACATTATTTGGTGATGAAAAAGTGCAAGACTACTGGTTTTGGTACTATGCGCCTATGGCTTATAAATTCACTTCTCATTTTAAGCCTGCTGTTACGGTATATGATTGTATGGATGAACTCTCAGCTTTTAAATTTGCGCCGGCAGATCTTCCTGACGTGGAAAGAGCATTACTGCAACAGGCTGATGTGGTATTTACGGGCGGCCGCAGTTTGTATGAAGCCAAGCGGCATCAGCATTCCAATATACATTGTTTCCCCAGTAGTATAGACAAAATTCATTTTAATAAGGCCAGGCTTGATCAGAAGGATCCAGCAGACCAGGAAGAAATTGCACATCCGCGGCTGGGCTTTTTTGGTGTGATTGATGAAAGATTTGATATAGAACTGGTGCATGAAATGGCGTCAAAAAAACCAGATTGGCAATTTGTATTTATTGGACCAATTGTAAAAATTGATGAAACTATTTTGCCTAAGTTTTCCAATACGCATTACCTGGGCATGAAGAGTTACGATGAGTTGCCGCAATACATTCATAAGTGGGATATAGCCATCATGCCATTTGCTATTAATGAATCCACCCGTTTCATTAGCCCCACCAAAACGCCTGAATACCTGGCTGCAGGCAAGCCCGTAGTTTCATCACGAATTCACGATGTAGAAGTGCCGTATGGCACTCTGGGGCTGGTGCATATTGCAGATACGGCTGATGAATTTATAGAATGCATCACTATTGAATTGCAAAAAACCGACAGAACGGAATGGTTGCAACAAGTAGATGATTTTCTGACAGACATGTCGTGGGATCATACCTGGGAAGCCATGAGAGTTCAAATAAAAAATGTATTTCAAAAATCTATTCAAACTATAAAATAATAACTCTATGTACGATTATTTAATTGCAGGCTGTGGTTTTGCAGGCTCTGTGTTGGCTGAAAGGCTTGCCAGCCAAATGAATAAGAAAGTGCTTATCATTGATAAGCGCAGCCATATTGGCGGCAATGCATATGATCATTATGATGAAGCAGGCATTCTGGTTCATAAATATGGTCCTCATATTTTTCATACCAACTCAAAGGATGTATTTCAATACCTGAGCCGGTTTACCGAGTGGCGGCCATACGAACATCAAGTGCTGGCAAGTGTTGACGGACAGTTGGTGCCTATCCCCATTAACTTAAATACCATTAACAAGTTGTATGGGTACCAATTCAATTCCTGTGAAATGGAAGGTTTTCTGCAGTCTAAGGCAGAGAAAAAAACACAAGTGCTTACGTCAGAAGATATGGTGCTCAGCGTGGTGGGAAAAGATCTTTACGAAAAATTTTTTAAAGGCTATACACAAAAACAGTGGGGTCTCGATCCGTCTGAACTTGATGCTTCAGTAACGGCACGGGTGCCAACGCGCACCAACAGGGATGACCGTTATTTTACTGACACCTACCAGGCAATGCCTAAGCATGGTTATACTAAAATGTTTGAGAACATGCTTTCACATCCCAACATTCACGTTATGCTGAATGCTGATTTTAATGATTTGAAAGATCATATTTCTTATAAAAAAGTGATTTACACAGGGCCCATTGACAGTTTCTTTGATTATTGTTTTGGAAAGTTGCCCTATCGTTCTATTGATTTTAAATTTGAGAAGTTAAACCAGGAGCAATTCCAGGCAACTGGCACAGTTAATTATCCCAACAGCCATTTGTACACGCGCATTACCGAGTTTAAACATCTTACAGGGCAGCAACATCCTAAAACTTCCATCGTGTATGAATATCCGGTAGCAGAAGGTGATCCTTATTATCCCATTCCCCGAAAAGAAAACCAGGCATTGTATAATAAATACAAAACGCTGGCCGACGCATTGCCTGATATTTACTTTACCGGCAGGTTAGGTACTTACAAGTATTACAATATGGATCAGGTGGTAGCGCAATCACTCGCTTTGTTTAAAAGAATACAGGCTGCAGGAACTGTGCTGAATGGTAAATCTTACAAAGCTTCTTCAAAAAAAATATCAACCATAGTTAAATGACACCCTTCAAATCGTTTTGGATGGCCGGTTTTGAATGCAGCGATCATGTAAATGCATTCGGCAATCGTGTCAATCTTTTAGAAGCCACCGGCCACCTCAGGAAAACAGAAGAGGATTATGATCTTTTGCAACCTCTTCAAATTAAAACTGTGCGGGAGGGTATCTGCTGGAGCCGTGTGGAGCAAAGCCCTTATCGTTATGATTTTTCTGATGTATTGACACGGTTAAAATGCGCAGAAGAAAAAAACATTCAAATTGTCTGGGATCTTTGCCACTTTGGTTACCCCGATGATCTTACGCCGTTGCACCCTATGTTTGCCCGGAGATTTACCAGTATGTGCTGTGCGTTTATTTCATTTTACCGAACCCACTATCCTGATGGAAATTTAATTGTAACGCCTGTTAATGAAGTGAGTTTCATATCATGGCTGGGCGGGGAGGTGAGAGGCACATCGCCATACTGCACCAACCAGGGCTGGGAGGTAAAGTATGGATTAATGAAAGCCTATATTGAAGCAGTGGCCGCCATGAAAGAAATGGATCAGCAAATCATGATTCTTTCAACAGAGCCGCTGATCAATATTGCGCCTGCAGACGAAAGTGTTGAACCCGAATTGTGCAGAATGAAGAACGAAGAACAGTTTCAGGTTCTGGATATGCTTACAGGCCGTATTTGCCCGGAACTGGGCGGCAATGAATCTTTCCTGGATGTAATTGGGATTAATTATTATGCCAACAATCAATGGACGTACCCGCAGCAGGAATTTATTTGCTGGAAAACAAAAGACTGTGAAAGGGGCTGGAAGCCGCTGCATGAACTGATTACATACGTACACGACCGGTACAACAGACCGTTTATTATTGCAGAAACAAGTTATCCCGAAGATGAACGCCCGCAGTGGTATGAATACATGACCGTGGAAATGCAGGATATTGTAGCCACCGGATTACCGTTATTAGGTGTATGTATTTATCCTGTCATTGACCGGCCTGACTGGGATTATACTGATCGTTGGCATCATTCCGGTATTTGGGATGTGTATGATTTGAATACGCTTGAACGAAGGGTGCATCAGCCCACGTTTGAAGCGATTCTAAAAATGCAGCGTACCGTGATGAATGACAAGCAGGAGAAAAAACATGTTACATTACACAATTCAGAACAAAAAAAAACAGTTGGTGTAAGAACAATAATTAAATTTTAAAACTTAAAACACAATTAATCATGAAAAAAATTTTCCTGTTTGGTTGCATAGCGGCAATATTATTTGTTGCATGTAACAATGAACCACAAGACAGCAAAGATGTGGCAGAAGAAACAAACGAGGCCAGACTGGACAGCCTTGACATGGAAGATGATGGTGAATTTGCCGTGAAAGCTGCCGATGGGGGAATGATGGAAGTGCGCTTAGGTGAAATGGCAAAGCAGAACGCAGCATCAGCCGAAGTGAAAGAATTTGGCACTATGATGGTAGCTGACCATAGTAAAGCCAATGAAGAACTCAAAGCCCTGGCCGCGCAAAAGAACATCGCGCTACCAACAAGCTTAAGCAACGATAAACAAAAAAAAGTAGATAACCTTGCAAAACTAAAAGGCGCTGAATTTGATAAAGAATATATTTCTTTTATGGTAAAAGACCACAAAGAAGATATTGAAGAATTTTCGGAGCACACCAGAGATGGTAAAGATTCAACGCTTATGCGTTGGGCTTCAGAAAAATTGCCGGCATTGCAACATCATCTTCGCGAAGCCGAAAGAATTGATTCTGTGCTGAAGAACAGACAGTAGTTGAATCTGATCATTATCCAATGCTTGTCGGGTAATAAAAGTCGTTGTGTTAATATTTCACAACGGCTTTTTATTTAGACCCTGTTTTACATCTTATTGGAAATAGTCATGATATTCATTCAGCCGATGATTCATTTCTGAAGTTATGCTGCTCAATCCAGCCGGACCTGTTACTGTATCAAAAATTTTGTAAAAAAATGTTTTGTAAATAAAAAAAAATTACAAAATAAAATTTTCGCATTTTGTAAATATTTTTCTTGTGAATTTTTAAAAGTTTACATGCAAAAAGTTTACAAGTTAAAAGTAAATGCATCTATTAACTCATTTTGGGAATTACGTTAGGAGAATGTGAGATTCCTCCGCTGCGTGTGCGGAATGACGAGGAGAAAAGGGAGATTCCTCACCCCGCTGCTGCGCTACAAAAATCCTGAAAAGCGGAATTCGGAATGACGGGAAGGAGCGTAGGGAATGACGTGGAGGCGGAGAGAAGGGGAGATTGCTCACTTCGCCCCATGCTACTACCCTGGCAGGCGAAGGTTCGGAATGACATTTACCTTTTCCCGTCATTTCGACGACGCCACAGGGGGTGTGCTTAGTCCCGAAAGCTTTCGGGAAGAAATCCACTGAACCGTTAGGATTGATAGAGATTTCTCACCACTGCCCAGGCTGCTATATCCTTTTAGTGGTTCGAAATGACGATGGTAAGGGTTCGGAATGACATTTACCTTTTCCCGTCATTTCGACGCTACCCGCTTTCGTCATTTCGAACGAAGAGAGAAATCTCAATACACCTATTGTGATTATGAGATTCCTCACCCCGCTACCTCAGCACGCAGCCCAAAGCGAAGGTTCGGAATGACATTTACCTTTTCCCGTCATTTCGATGACGCCAGAGGGTGTGTGCTTAGCCGGTGTCGGAGAAATCTTCTGAACCGTTAGGATTGATAGAGATTTCTCACCACTGCCCAGGCTGCTATATCCTTTTAGTGGTTCGAAATGACGATGGTAAGG
>JAFAFV010000187.1 GCA_023423285.1 Bacteroidota bacterium | reverse complement strand
AAATGCCGGAAGTATTGTTTAAAAATTTATTGCCGCTGATATAACCATCTGAAATTTCTTTTAGCATAAGGCCATAAGCCGCATCGCCCCAGTTTTGAATAAAAGTATTGTTGAACATGGAAACATGTTTGGAAAACATTACCGCCACACCTGCACCATTGTTTTGAAATAGGTTGTTCAAATACATATCATTATTTGAAAACATGAAATGCAGGCCATACCTGATGTTGTTCTGCGCGGTATTGTTCCAGATAACACTGGCGCTTACAAATTCAAAATAAATTCCATCGCGATGGCCCTTTATGCTGTTGTGGGAAATTTGTAAAGTGTCGCTTCTGAAGCAATGAATACCGTTGCCGATTTCCTGTTCCATTCTGCCATAAGCCTGAATCCGATTGTTCTTTACTACACAATGCTTACTGTATTGCAGGTAAATACCAAAAAAATTATCATCAAGTATGTTGTTAAGGATCTGTACCCGTTCACACTGATACACTTTTATTCCGCAGGGATCTTCGAGCGTGGCATAACCCGAACGCACTACTTTTAACCCTTCAATTACTACATCCGACGCATGAATAGAAATTACTTCAACTTTTTTTTCGCCATCAATAACGGGGTAATTGATACCAATGAGGCTTATCGGTTTTGAAATGTGAATATTTCCTTCTTTGTAATGACCCGCATGAATAAAAATCGTATCAAGGGGAGCAGCGGCTTCAATTGCCTGCTTTACAGAAGTGAATTGCTTTGAGCGCCCAACGTGTAGAGTGTTAGCTTTTACTAAAGCAGGAACAATGATCAATATGATAAAAAAAACTACCTTCCTCATGCCTTATTGATTCACCTGCTCCCAATCGGCTACGGTTGCTTGTTTTTCCTGAGCAAATTTTTCAGCATCGGCTTTTTGTGAAAAGGCAGCTACATTGCCATTCATAGGGCTTTGTACTTTTTCACCCGTAACAAATACTGCATTGACTGCTTTTATTAAATTTTCTGGTTTACTATAATCCGATACAAAATAGGTGGCATTCGAGATAGAATTTTCATTTTTATATGAAACCATGCATTTTAAATCATCAAACTTATACACCCGTCCTTTTTCGGTTATAAATTCGGATGCAAAATGCAAATCGGCAATGGTCATTTTACAATACTCGCAGTTATCTACGTTTATTTTTACAGGCTCAGGTTCTGAAGTAGCGCACGAGCCCAGCATTACGACTAATATAAAACTTAAAAACAGTGTAAAGTTATTCATGATAAAGGGATCAAACTTTTAGTTTAACTTTTTTGGCTCTTTTCCACTCGAGTATTACTGCAATCAGCATTAAAAGCCCTGCTCCTATGAACAGCCACCCTCCCACATCAGGAAACGAGTAAGCGCCGAAATTCAATAGCTGCTTAAACCCGATTAATGGAGGCTGATAAGCCATTCCCGGCACTTTGATGGCTGCAGCGGGGTCAAGGTTGTGGCCATAATCATATTCCCATTTCCAAAAATCATACATTGCCACAATTCCAAATACTACAAACAATCCTAAAAGAACGTATAAAAATTTCCTGCTTCCAATTAGAGCAACGATAAGGCTCAATACAGCAAAAAATCCAATTATATAGGGTAACACTTTAAACTCAATAAAGTTGTCTGCGTGCAGGGTTTGCATTCCTATATAATGGTTCAGCCCGTTGATGATGTCTACATCGCCAGCGAGTTTATCAGGATAGATCTGCAACTTCAATCCTTCAGGATACTGAGGCGCATCAAGGTCAATATACCATAGCGGGACAAAAATTGAAATAGCCAGTAGAATTGCTGCAACAACAAGCATTGCCTTTGAAAGTAAGCTTATTTTATTTATATGATCTTTCATTGTAGTCTTAATTATCAACTATAAAAACAAGGGGGCAGAGCATGGTGCCCACCCCCTTACCAACATTTGTACAATCAAACTATTTCTTTGCCGTATCAGCTTTGGGTGCAGTACCGCTGTCGGCAGAAGAAGCACCGGGCGCCGGTGTGGCAGTTTTACCAGTATGGAATTTAATGGGAACATTACTACCAGCAGGAGAAACTCTCACATAACCTGACATTTCCTGGTGCAAAGCGCTACAGAAGTCTGTGCAGTAGAATGGGAACATACCTGAACGGTTCGGTACCCATTTTAAAGTTGTGGTTTCACCTGGCATGATCAGCAGTTCGCCATTGTCTGCGCCTTTCACGGCAAAGCCGTGCGGCACATCCCAATCCTGCTCAAGGTTTGTTACGTGAAAGTAAACCTCATCCCCCACTCTAATGCCTTCAATATTATCTGGCGCAAAGTGAGAGCGGATGGCTGTCATATAAATGTGCACCTTATTTCCTTCTCTCACCACTTTAGATTCACCTTCTCCTTTAGTAACATAGGGATGCATATTTTCACCTATGGGGAAGAACTTGACTGAGTTTTTACTGATCAATTCAGCCGGTGCAGCCTGTGCATAGTGCGGCTCGCCAATTGTGGGAAAATCCAATATCAATTGCATTTTATCTCCGCTGATATCAAAGATCTGCGCACTTTGCGAAAGTTCGGGGCCTGTTGGCAGATAACGGTCTTTAGTGATTTTGTTATAAGCAACAAGGTATTTACCATAAGGCTTTTTAGAATCTCCACCTGGAACCATTAAGTGACCTATTGAATAGTAGGTTGGTACGCGATCTAATATTTTCAGATCTTTTACATTCCATTTTACTA
>JAFAFV010000141.1 GCA_023423285.1 Bacteroidota bacterium | reverse complement strand
TACTATCCAAAACATCCTTGGCTAATATATCAATAGTTTTTTCGCCCACCATGCGGTCATTCAATTCTGCAACCGCTGAACTCAACCATTGTTTTTCTGCAAGGGTATTAAAAGAGCTTTTGAGTGATTGAGCCATTTTGTTAAGTGGTTCAGCCACATTTCCAAGGTTTAATTTTGATCGCTCATCAGAAAGAATATCATAATTGCCGGTTGAAATTTTTTGAGTTACTTCTTCAATGGCCGTAAGGCGGTTAGCAGATTCTTCATTTTTGAGCGCTAACTCATTGGTGAGAATGGATTTTTCATCATAGTCCTGCGACACTTTTCTAAAGAATATTAAAGTAATGGCAATTGCAAGCAAAGCAGAAGTGATAATGAGCCAGGGCGTGAAAGCAGAAAACCTGTCAAGGCTTTCCGTTCTCATTCTTAGTATCAATTGTTCTTCGCGCTCCATATCGGCTATTGTTTCCAGAATTTGATCCATCAATACCTTACCACTCAAAAGATGCTCAGTAGTTACACTTTTTCCTCTCTTCAAATTATCGTCAAGAATTTGAAGCCTGCTTTTGACAGCTGTACTTAATTTTTCAAAATTGCGTAGTTGCGTTTCTGTACCTGCCACCTGTGTTTTTAAACTGTTGAGTTGTTCCTCTATTTTTTGTTTGGCAGAATTGTAGGGAATTATAAAACGCGAATCGCCGGTGAGGAGGTAACCGCGTTGTCCGGTTTCAGCATCCTTAACAAGAGATAAGGTATTGTTGATATCAAAGATCGTCTGGTTGCTCTCCCGCATCAGCATGGAATTATTAATCAGATTTTTGATACTGATGTAGGATGCGACAGAAGATAGCAGGAGCAGGAAAAGAGATATTCCTAACCCGTAAAATAAATTTCTTTTAAAGAGCGACATGATTATTATTAATTATTGCCTGGTTTGGATGAATAGGAATGTAAAAATAAAATTCTGAACCTTTGTTGGGCGCACTGTTAACACCAATTTTACCATTATGTCTTTTAATAATTTCCTGGCATATGTGAAGCCCGATACCAAGCCCCTGAAAGCGTTCAGAAGTTTCCTCGATGCGGTAAAATTTATCAAACACTTTTTTTTGATGTTCTTCTGACATTCCCATACCGAAATCTGTAACCGATAAAAAAATTTCATCATCATGTTGTTCGGTATTGATGTGGATCTCTTCCGATTCCGGGGCATATTTTATGGCGTTACTGATTAAATTGACGATCACCTGTTCAATCCGCATTTCATCGCCATAAATTTCTTCGCCAATTGTACCTTTTTTAATAAGTTTTACCTGCGGGTTAGATTGTTGCATTACATCCAGCACATCTTTCAGCACCACTTCTAATGAAAAATATTTTTTATTGAACTTCAGTTTTCCACTTTCAATCTTTGAAAAATCCAGCAGGTCTGCAATCAGCAGGTTTAGTTTTTCTACCTGGTTTTGTACTTTTTGTAGCCGCGACCTGAATACTTCCGGGTCATTTTTATCTATGCTGCGCTCCAGCAATTGCAGGTAACCTTTTACGCTGGTCATCGGTGTTTTTAGCTCATGACTTGCAATACTTATGAATTCGTCTTTCTTTCGTTCTGCTTCTTTACGATATTCAATTTCTTCCAAAAGTTTTTTCTGCATTTCATTTAAGGCGCGGCTCTGTTCGTAAATTCGGTAAAAGGTTTGCACTTTTAGCAAAAGAATATTAATGTCTACAGGCTTACTAATATAATCGAGTGCCCCGGTTGAATACCCTCGTGTGATCATTGATACATCTGCCTTGGCGGCCGAAAGAAAAATGATAGCGGTTTCTTTGGCCCTGCTGTAACCCTTTACAACTTCTGCCACCTCAAATCCATCCATCCCCGGCATTTGAACATCAAGAATAATGAGAACGTAACTTTTTTTCAAAATTTTCTTCAAAGCCTCCTCTCCTGAAGAAGCTGTATCTACTTCAAAATCATTTTTTTCTAAAACTTTTTTCAGCGAAATAATATTCTCCTGCGAATCGTCAACAATTAAAATCATTAGTAAAGACTACATTTTTTTAAGGTTGGTAAAAATAAGCATTTAAGACAAACGGTTTGTTTAACAGAAGGATGTAGATTTATTTTAAACACAAAATTCACTCCTAAATGATAAGATTTTGCCTGTAACTGCCTTCTCAAATCACAAGAACTGCCATTTTTTCATATTTCTTATATCGGCACAATCATTGTCATGTTTCAAATGCCGCAATATAATGTGGTTAAACCTTTAAAATCAAAAATTTATATAGAATATGGGTAAAATAATTGGAATAGACTTAGGAACTACCAACAGTTGCGTTTCTGTAATGGAGGGTAACGAACCTGTGGTAATTGCAAACGATGAAGGCCGCCGTACCACGCCTTCGGTAGTAGCATTTTTAAAGAATGGCGAACGTAAAGTTGGCGATCCGGCCAAAAGGCAGGCAATCACCAACCCGCAAAACACCATCATGTCGGTAAAGCGCTTTATGGGCCGCCGCTTTGATGAAGTGGGAGAGGAGATCAGCCATTGGAGTTATAAAGTTGCAAAAGGCGACAATAATACCGTGCGTATAGATATTGACGGCAGGTTATACACGCCTCAGGAAATCTCTGCCATGATCCTTCAAAAAATGAAGAAAACTGCCGAAGATTTTCTCGGTCAGGAAATTAACGAAGCCGTTATTACCGTTCCTGCATATTTTAATGATGCGCAAAGGCAGGCTACCAAAGAGGCTGGAGAAATTGCAGGTTTGAACGTTCGCCGCATCATCAACGAACCAACTGCGGCAGCGCTGGCTTACGGACTTGACAAAGGTGGTAAAGAACAAAAAATTGCCGTGTTTGACCTGGGTGGAGGTACATTTGATATTTCTGTTCTTGAACTGGGCGATGGTGTGTTTGAAGTAAAATCTACCAATGGTGACACGCACCTGGGTGGTGATGACTTTGACAAAGTGATTATGGACTGGCTGGCTAATGATTTTAAAGCTGAAGAAGCTATTGACCTTCGCAAAGACCCGATGGCTTTACAACGCCTTAAAGAAGCGTCTGAAAAAGCAAAGGTAGAATTGTCATCTTCCACCGAAACAGAAATCAACCTTCCCTATATAACCGCTGTTGACGGTGTGCCCAAACATCTGGTAAAAAAACTAACGCGTGCTAAATTTGAACAACTGGCCGACAATCTGTTTTCCCGTTGCCTGAAGCCTTGCGAGGCCGCGCTTAAAGATGCCGGTATGAATGCATCTGAAATTGATGAAGTTATTCTTGTAGGTGGTAGTACACGTATACCTAAGGTGCAGGAAATTGTAGAAAAATTCTTTGGTAAAAAACCAAATAAAGGAGTGAACCCTGATGAGGTTGTTGCCGTGGGCGCTGCTATACAGGGTGCAGTTTTGACTGGTGAAGTAAAAGATGTATTGTTGCTGGATGTTACGCCGCTTTCTCTTGGTATTGAAACATTGGGCGGCGTTATGACAACCTTAATTCCAAGCAATACTACCATACCTACTAAAAAATCTGAAACCTTCTCTACGGCAAGCGATAACCAGCCAGGCGTGCAAATACACGTGTTACAGGGCGAACGATCTATGGCGAAGGACAATAAAAGCCTGGGTATATTTAACCTGGATGGCATTCCGCCAGCGCCACGTGGTGTACCGCAAATTGAAGTAATTTTTGACATAGATGCAAATGGCATCATGCATGTAACTGCTAAAGATAAAGGCACTGGAAAAGAACAAAAAATTCATATTGAAGCGGGGAGCGGTTTAAGCAAAGAAGAAGTTGAAAAAATGAAAACTGAAGCAAAAGCCAATGAGGCAAGCGATAAGGCGGAAAGAGAAAAGATTGATAAGCTGAACGCTGCTGATAGCCTTGTTTTTCAAACAGAAAAGCAACTTAAGGAATACGGAGAAAAAATTCCTGCTGATAAAAAAGCAACTATTGAAAACGCGGTTGAGAAGCTGAAAGAAGCGCACAAAACGCAGGTTGTGGCTGATATAGATACCGCTATGCAGGAGTTGAATACAGCATGGACAGCCGCAAGCGAAGATATTTATAAACAAGGTCAGGATGCAGGTGCTGGTGCACAAGCAGGCGGAGGCCCGGGTTTTGATCCGAATGCAGGCGCCGGCGGAGGCAATCAGGGTGGAACAGATGATGTGCAGGATGTGCCTTTTGAGGAAGTGAAGTAAGATAGTATAAGAACTTAGTTATAGCAAAAATGGCTGCCTCAAAAGGGCGGCCTTTTTATATGCCAGAAATTGTTACCATATCAAACTCTTTTCAGCGAAGGAAGTTACAGATCATTTGAAATGCTTTTTGAATGATAGCATTTTACTTTGTATTATCCTTTATATTTGAAATGGATTTGATGGAATAATATAAAGAGATTAGTATGCTAAAAACGCTGCGCCATATTACAATATCATTAATAGGAATAATCTATTTTACTGCATCCTCGTCTATTCTTTATGCACAACAGCCCAACCCTGAAGGGCAGGTAGCAACAGGTACCAAACCCATAAATCAGGCATACCTTTTTGCGCATATGACGCACAAAGATTACGGACGGTTATATTACTCGGTAAGTAAGGACGGTTTGCACTGGCAGCAACTAAATAATGGTAAACGTATTTTTGATGAATATCAAGGGCACCCTGATATTGTAAAAGCCCCCGACGGAAAATATTTTATTGTCGGAAACACGAGTGATGCTTCACCAGAGATCAATATCTGGGTTTCGGAAGATTTGATCGCCTGGAAAAAACATTCTGTTTACGCACCAGATTTAAAAGCAACACCTGGCTATGCGCATGCCCTGCAACGCATTGGCGCGCCAAAACTGTTTTATGATGTTGGATCGGAAAAATTTGTGCTTACCTGGCATACCCCGCATAAAGAAGGGACTAAGGAAGACCCGGAACGCTATTGGGCAAGCCAGCGAACGCTGTATGTTTTATCAAAAGATTTAAAGAGTTTTGAGGGACCGCAAAAGCGCTTGTTTGACTGGGATTTTGGTACGATAGATGTTATCATCAGAAAAGTAGGAGATACTTATTATGCAATCCTTAAAGACGAAACATATCCAACCCTATACTGGCCTACCGGAAAAACTATCCGCATAGCAAGATCGGGATCGTTGTTAGGACCATATTCTTTACCCGCTCATCCTGTAAGTCCTAATTTCAGAGAGGCGCCAATGCTTATACCTTCGCCAGATAATAAAATTTGGTACCTGTATTACGAACAATATCCAGGTGTTTCTTACGGTCTTTCTATAGCTGATCATTTAAACGGACCCTGGTATCAGGCATCCGGATATACATTTTTTAGCGACTGGGATAAATATAGTTTACCATCGCAGGCACGGCATGGCTGCATGTTACCTATCTCATCAAAAGAATATGACAAGCTGATAAAATATTTCGGTAAATAATCTTCGCTTCATTAAAAAGTCGCACCAAATAACTTTGGTTGCGACTCTTTGTTTTGTTGATATGCAATAAGTTTTACTTACTCTTGTTCTTCCACAGGTTGCAGGCTTTCAATTACTACGGGCGATACGCCGGTAAAGCTGAAGCCTCCATCATGGAAAAGATTTTGCATGGTTACATATTTTGTGAGGTCGCTGAAAAGCGAAACACAGTAATCTGCACAGGCATCAGCAGGTGCATTGCCAAGCGGGCTCATTCTTTCTGCATACTCCTGAAAACCGGTAAACCCTTTTACACCGCTTCCTGCAGTTGTTTTTACCGGAGATTGTGAAACGGTATTGATCCTGACTTTTTTCTTTACACCGTAGTAATAACCAAAGTTGCGGGCAATGCTTTCAAGCAATGCTTTAGCATCTGCCATTTCATTGTAATTCGGGAATACTCTTTGTGCAGCAATATAAGAAAGCGCTACCACGCTGCCCCATTCATTCAGCGCGTCAAGGTTCCAGGCTGCATTTAAAATTTTATGGAGACTGATGGCCGAAATATCAAACGATCTTTGGTTGTTAGCATAATTGATGTCGAAATACTCGAGGCCTTTGCGCATGTTTACACTCATGCCAATTGAGTGCAGGATAAAATCTACACCGCCGCCAAAATGTTCCATACTTTGCGTAAATAACTCTTTCAGGTCATCTGTATTGGTCGCATCGGCACCAATGATTGGCGCGTTGCCACATTCAAAACCAAGTTTTTCTATTTCTCCCATACGCAGAGCCACAGGAGCATTGCTCAGCACTATTTGTGCGCCCTCTTCATAAGCTCTTTTTGCCACTTTCCATGCGATCGATTTTTCATCCAGCGCACCAAATATAATTCCCTTTTTGCCTTGCAATAAGTTACTTGCCATAGTCTTTTATTTTGTTCGGGGGTAAAAGTAATGTAAAATTTATGATTTAGAACAGCGATGAATATTTTCATTCTGCGAGGTAATTGTAGATCAAACCCATTAATAAAAACCCTAAGTAAAAAATAGCTGCAAGTGATGCTGTAAGCGCAATTGCGTAGAAGATAATTGCTGCCCAACTGTTACTTGAGGTGAGTTTATTATTTAAAAATCTGTAGGTGTACAGCCCGCTTATGGCAGCCAGGCTTGCATACTGCAATTTAATTATTGAATGTTTACAACGGTCTGCATTGTAAAACGTTAGAAATACATTAACAGCATCAATTCTGTACCATTTCCCTTGCATTCTGCAGGGCAGCTGCTGTGGGTTTTTCGCCGCTGAGCATTTTTGCAATGGCTGTAATGCGCTCATCTTTATCAAGCCTGCGAATGTTAGTAGCCACTGCCTGGTTAATCAGTTCTTTATATACAAAAAAGTGCGCATCGGCTTTGCCGGCAATTTGTGGCTGGTGCGTAATGCATATCACCTGTCGGCTTGCGGTAAGCTCTTTCATAATCATACCCACCTGTTTTGCGGCTTCGCCGGAAATGCCGCTGTCAATTTCATCAAAAATTAGTGTGGGCATATCCATACTTTGTGCCACAAGGCTTTTAATACAAAGCATCAGGCGACTAAGCTCTCCGCCGCTGGCTACTTTGCTTACAGGTTTATACTGGCCGCTTTTATTGGCATCAAATAAAAATTCAATAGCATCTTTGCCGGTTACACCCGGCGCCTTATTTTGAACAGATACTTTGAGCAATGCATTGGGCATACCTACCTGCGCCAGCAATTGATTCACTTTTTCAGTAAATGGTTTTACCAGTTTTTTACGCGCCTGCGAAATCTTTTCAGCAGCCTCTTCAATTTGCTTAAAGAGTGATTCCGTTTCTTTTTCAAGCCTGGCAATGTCATCATTAATATGTAAAACCGCCTGTAGTTTTTCTTCAAGTTGCTGCTGCACTGCTAAAAGATCGTTGGTGTTTTGCACACCATGTTTTTTTTGCAGCTTGTAACCTAATGAAAGCCTTTCATTCAGCAATTCAATTTTTTCGGCGTCGTAACTAATGTGATTGTTGATGGAAGCCAGTTCGTGGGCAATGTCTTGCAATTCAATTTGTGTGCTTTGCAGCCTTTCAACAATCTGCGGAAGATCTTTATGATAACTGCTGTACTGGCTTAGCTGGTTGAGAATGCTTTTTAACTGCTGCACAATTGGCTGCTCACTTTCTTCTAACTGGCTGTAAACTTTTCCCAACGCTTCTTTAATACCTTCGGCATGGATGAGTGTTTTTAACTCGTTGTCAATTTCTTCAATTTCGTTTTCTTTAAATGCGGCTTCGCTCAATTCATCATACTGAAAGCGGTTGTAGTCGCTTTCTTTTTCAAACTGTAATTGCCGCTGCTTCAATTCGGCCAGTTTCTTCTGGCGGTTCTGCCAGGCATAATAGATATTTTTATATTCAACAATATTGATAGAGTTGCCAGCCAGGGCATCCATCACATTTACCTGGAAATCGTTGTCGCCAACGGTTAGCGCATCAAATTGCTGGTGCAGGTCAACCAGCAGGCTGCTCAACTCCTGTAGCTGCACGAGGTTTACCGGCGTATCATTAATAAAGGCACGGCTTTTACCGTTCACTGCTATTTCTCGCCGCACGGTAATTTCAGATTGCACATCCAGATTGTTAGCGGTTAAAAATGCATGCACGTTTTGTTTTTCCCCTGCAAACACCCCTTCTATAATACATTTTTTTTCTTTATTTACCAGCATGGTACTGTCGGCCCTTTGGCCAAGTATAAGATTGAGCGCGCCAATTATGATGGACTTTCCGGCGCCGGTTTCTCCGGTAATAATATTCATACCTCTGGAAAAATTGATTTCCAGTTCGCTGATAATGGCGTAATTGTTTATATACAGGCGTTGCAGCATCAGAGCAAATTTAGTGAATTGGATTGATGCGCTGAGGTGTTAACAAAGAGCTTAAAATTCTTTATGCATGCTCCATAATAAAAAACCCCTGCCATTTTAGGACAGGGGAAAATAAAAAAGAAAATAGTTTATTTCAGTTCTATGTTGTTGTGCAGCTCTTCGTCTACCAGGATGCGGCCACAATTTTCGCAGGCAATGATCTTTTTGTGTTGTTTGATCTCGCTTTGTTTTTGAGGCGGAATGGCGTAGAAACAGCCACCGCAGGCATCGCGTACTACCGGCACTACGGCAAGACCATTGCGAAAATTGCCGCGGATCTTTTCATAGCTTGACAGCAAACGAGGCTCAACCCCATCCTTTGCGTCACCTGAAAGTTTGTTAAAATGTTTTTCTTCTTTTTCATTGGCAGCAATAATTTTCTCAAGTTCTGCTTTTTTTATTTCCAGCGATCCTTGTTTAGTGCTGATATTCTTTTTGGCTTTTTCCAGTAAAACAACCTTTTCCGCTATTTCGGCATTAGCGTCTTTAATATGTTTTTCCGCTAATTTAATTTCCAGTTGCTGCATTTCAATTTCTTTATTGATCGCTTCAAACTCGCGGTTGTTTTTTACGTTTTCACTGTCTTTCTCGTATTTTTTGATCAGCGCTTCAGCTTCTTTAATGGCATTTTTGCGCTCCTCAATAAATTCGGTTACACCATTAATTTCTTCTTCAATGCGGGTTTGCCTGGCGTGCAGACCGGTAATTTCATCTTCAAGGTCTGCCACTTCCATGGGCAGTTCGCCTTTCAGAATTTTTATTTCATCTAATTTGCTGTCTATTTTTTGCAGGTTGATGAGTGAACTCAGTCTTTCTTCAATTGAAAACTCTTTTAATTGTGGCATATGATTACAGTTTGTACGCTTTATAAGTAATGAACAGGATTGGTATGAACACCTGTTTTAAGGACGGCAAAGTTAGGGAATTTTTGCTCTAATAACGTGGTTAGCAGGTCAATGGTAAATTGTTCACTTTCAAAGTGGCCAATATCTGCCAGTAAAATGCGGCCATTTGCATCAAAAAACTCATGATATTTAATATCAGATGTAACATAAATATCTGATCCTGAATTGATCGCCTGTTTTAAAAGAAAACTGCCAGCGCCGCCACATACAGCCACTTTTTTTACCGGCTTGCCCGTAAAAGCTGTGTGCTTCAGCATTTTTAAACCAAAGGTTTCCTTCAGTTTTTGTAAAAAATTTATTTCACTTAACGTTTCAGGCAATTCACCTATAATGCCGGCGCCAATATGCTGATGTCGGTTATCAATTGATATAACTTCGTAAGCCACTTCTTCGTAAGGATGGCTTGATTGAAGGGAGGCAATAATACGGCCTTCAAGCCAGGAGGGAAACAATACTTCTATTTTTAGCTCCTCAGCTTCTTCCCGTTTACCACGCTCCCCACTAAAAGGGTTGGCATGATCATTAGGTTTAAAAGTGCCAGTGCCGATAACTGAGAAACTGCATTCGCTGTAATTGCCAATCTGCCCACCACCTGCATCAAATAGGGCATTCATAACTTGAGGGGCATGTTCAGGGGGTACAAAAAAATAAAGTTTTTTGAGCAGCCCGTTTTTAGGTGAAAGAATGGAAGTATGTTGAAGCCCTAACTTTTTAGCAATGATGCCGTTTACGCCTTCTGTTATATTATCGAGATTGGTATGAATGGCATAGATAGCAATATCATTTTTTATGGCTTTAATGATGGTGCGCTCCACATAATTATTTCCGTTTATTTTTTTCAATCCTGAAAATAGTATGGGGTGATGCGCCACTACCAGGTTGATGTTTTTACTAATGGCCTCATCTATTACTGCTTCCACAGCATCCAGGCAGCAAATTACGCCGGTACATTCCCAAAAAGCCTGTCCTGTAATCAAGCCTGCATTGTCGTAGCTTTCCTGTAATGCAGGCGGGGCAATAGCTTCAAGGTAAGAGGTAATATCATTGATCTTCATGAATAATTAAAAAATTTAACTGATACTGGCGTTCAAAATACAGCATTTCACTAACATGAACTGTAAGTTTTATTTTATCGGGCTTCAACAATTTCCTCTACCATCAAAAGTTTTCCATCGCTTGTAATACCCTCTGCCACCACTTTAAATCGTTTTGTGCGATCATTATTGTAAAAAATCACCGGTATCCTTTGGTTCGTACCACTTACATATACTTCCGGCTTCCAGTCAAGCGTTAACCTGTAATCAGTGTACCTTGCTGCTACCGGTTCAGAATAATCTGGCGCATAAAATTCTTTAATGATGCTGTAACCATCATAATCTACTATGTCTCCGGTTGATTCAATATGTTCGTTAAGCTCGTGGCCACGCTTGGTATAAACGGCAATCACTCCGTTGGCGCCTCCGCCAGGAGCAGCCACAAATGTTGGAAATATTTTTACGAGAGCAATATCACTTGCCGGAATGGTTGAAACAAACGACGCGTCAACAAGCATCTCATCAAGGTATACGTACATGGGCCTGAACGTGCCCACCTGGCGGTAATATAATCTGTAATCATTCATTATGTTTCTTTCCACACGAAGCCCCGGCACTCTGCCCTGGAGGTATTCAAAAATATTCCAATAGGGAATGAACTCGTTGGTCAAATCGTACGTGCGCGCATTGATGCCACCTGCAAAAAAACCACTCATATAGATTTCTTCCAATTGCTCCATGCGTGTTTTATTGCCTTTAACTATAATGTTGTCTAACATCAGTCCTTCGCCGCGGCTGTAATCAAAATACGCCGTACCCATGCGCTGGGCAAGATTATCGGCTATTGTGGTAGTAAACTTTTTGTAGGGAATATTCAGCGGCGGCAGGTTGTAAGTTTTATATAATGAATCCGTATCCAGTTCTACCGTAATAAATTTGCTTTTATTACCCATCACATCTGTAAACAACACTTTGGCCTTATCAAAAAATATAACGGAATCCATTTTAAACCTGCCTTCAGCATCGGTTTTCACAAGTTGAATATTTTGTGCAGAATCTGATGTCGCTGTCCATACCATCAGCTCACGGTCGGCAAATGAGCGGTCTGACCCTCTTACTTTTGCGCGCCCTGAAAGTGAAATATAGCCCTGGTCTTTATGTTGCGGGCCGGGTAAATTATTGTTGGTAACATCGCTCCATGCAAAGCGCCTCCATCCGTTGGTCATCATCACAAGGTCGAGCGCCTGCCTTGTATTCTCTGCATCGCTAAAATACCAGGCAGGGTTGTACACATAACCCGGAATATCGCTAGTGAGTAAAAAATTGGAGATAATATTTTGCTCGCGCATACCGGGCGAATCATAATCAGCATCCGTCACTGAAATTGAAAAATTACCGGTAACTGAATCGTTCAGCACAATAGTATAATCATTCAGTTTTCTTTTGGATGTATTTACAACATTTGCATTGAACGTGGCTAATAAAAGGTATTCTTTATTATCAATAAATGTTAGCCGCTCTGCCAATGGAATGCCGTCTTTATTAAAAACGGTGATTTGTAATACACCAGAAGGAAATTTTGCTGTGGGCACCTGCGCTGTCATGTTGTTTTTGCTACTACTAAAAGCATGTTTAAAAAGAATCTGGTGCTGCATTTGCCCGATCAAATACGCCGGCGTCAATGCTTCACTTGCTTCAGGGTTTTGCAAAGAAATTTCTAAGCCGTTGGCGGCCTGCTTTAATTGCAGTGCAACAGCTGTACGTGTGGCTTCGGGGAGATTGTGTTTTATCCCGGGTTCATGTACCAGCTCGGCATGATAATTTTTGCCCGCCTGCGGCGTGAAACTGAAAACACCCATACCATCATGAAGCGTGGTAAATCTAACGACTTGGTTTCCGGCATCATCTTTAACAATACCGCGCACGGTGAAAGGAAAACCATTTTCATCAACTGATTTAAATGCAATATTATTTGGAGTACCTACCACAAGGTTACCTCCTTCGGCAAAAAACCGAATGTTGGTGCCCGACGCCGGCGCAGCAGCAGGAGGGGGGCTTTTTCTTTCTTTGCCATAAATATTAATGCGCCTGCTAAACAAATATTCTTTGCGGTGATTGAGCATTAACGGCGTGTAAGCCCGTAACTGGTAAGAGCCTGTGCTGAGTGTATCGGGAATTTGCATTTGTCCGTTGGATAAAGCACCAAACACCGGCAAAACTTTTTTAGAAACAACACCCGACTGGTTATTGAGCAGCTCAACAAACAAAGTTGAATTGTCGGCCGAGGGCATGAAATCCGACAAAAAATAAGATTTGAACCAAATGGTTTGACCCGAGAAATAATGATTTCTGTCAATGTGCAGGTATAGCTTCTGAATGGGATTTTCCTGATTCCATTTTACTAGCGGCTGCTCAAAGTTTTGCGCATGCAGCGCAGCGCAGGACCATATCAGCGGCAGCAACCATATTTTTTTTATGGAGAAAAGATGTGTTTTCATATGATGAATTTACTTTTTTTAACCGAAAATTCTGTACCAATATTAAGAGATTGACAGGTTACGCTTAAAAGGATCATCAATAAGAGATAAATAGAATATAAAGCTGTTTGCATTCCTGTACTTAGTTAAACGTATGATGCAAAAAGCGGAAGATTACATAGAATTAGAGCACAACTATTGGAACAACCGGAAAAACTAATAATTGTATTTATCCTTCCACAACTTTTTTAGGTAATTGCGCAGCTCATTTTCACGGGCATTATTGCCTGGATCGTAAAATTTTGTTCCCGCCAGTTTTTCGGGCAGGTATTCCTGTTCGGTAAAATTATTGTCGAAACTGTGCGCGTACCGGTAGCCTTTACCATAATCGAGGTTTTTCATCAATTTTGTTGGCGCGTTGCGAATGTGCAGGGGCACGGGCAGATCGCCCTGTTGCTGTACGGCAGCAAGTGCATCTCCAATAGCCATGTAAGCCGCATTGCTTTTAGGCGATGAGGCCAGGTAGGTAGCACACTGCGAAAGAATGATCCTGGCTTCCGGATAGCCAATTACGTTTACTGCCTGAAACGTGCTGTTGGCCAGTAATAAAGCGTTGGGGTTGGCGTTGCCAATATCTTCACTTGCAAAAATAATCATGCGCCGCGCAATGAATTTTACGTCTTCTCCGCCTTCAACCATACGTGCCAGCCAGTACACGGCTCCATTAGGATCGCTGCCGCGCATGCTTTTTATAAAAGCTGAAATAATATCGTAATGTTGCTCGCCACTTTTATCGTACAGCGCAATTTTTCTTTGTGCCACCTCCATCACAGTTTTATCGTTGATCACAATAGAATTATTGCTTTTGCCTGCAGCAAGAGCGCTCACAGTTATTTCAAGCAGGTTCAACAATTTCCGGGCATCGCCACCAGAGATACTGATAAGGGCTTCGGTTTCTTTCAGTTGAATGTTTAATTTGGAAAGAACTGCATCTTTTTCAATGGCCGTTTGTAATAATTGTATTAAATCATTTTCTGACAAAGGTTTCAGCACATACACCTGGCAGCGGCTGAGCAGGGCACTGTTCACTTCAAAAGAAGGATTTTCAGTTGTAGCGCCAATAAGTGTGATGGTACCTTTTTCCACGGCGTGCAGCAATGCATCCTGCTGGCTTTTATTAAAGCGGTGAATTTCATCAATAAATAATATACACTCCTGTGTGTGCTTAGCTTTTTCAATCACTTCGCGCACATCTTTTACGCCGGCGTTTACAGCGCTTAATGTAAAGAACGGAACCGAGAGCGTATGTGCGATAATGTTGGCAAGGGTAGTTTTGCCCGTGCCAGGCGGACCCCAAAATATGAGCGAATTGATCTTGCCATTCTCAATGGCATTGTGCAAAATGCGGCCTTTTCCTACCAGGTGCTGCTGGCCTGCCAGCTCATCTAAAGTGCGTGGCCGTATGCGTTCTGCAAGAGGGATCATAATACGAATGATTTGCCGCTAAAGTACTAATAAATTTAGTGAAAACGATCTGTAGAAACATCTGCAATTCCTCTTACATTTGCGCCATGCGAAAATTAAGCATGGAGGAATTGGGCCGTAAAACCATCGAAGAGTTCAGACAGAGTGAGAAAGTTCCGGTAATTGTGGTGCTGGAAAACATTCGAAGCGCTTACAACGTGGGCAGTGTATTTCGCACCAGCGACGCTTTTTTAATTGAAGCCATTTACATCACGGGTTATTCAGCCAGACCGCCGCATAAGGAAGTAAAAAAAACGGCTCTCGGCGCAGAAGATACAGTGAACTGGAAACACTTTGCATCTGCCAGAGAAGCCATTGAAGATTTGCGCAGTCAGGGCTACCAGGTTTTTGCTGTGGAACAGGTAAGTAGCAGCATGAAGCTGCATGAATGGAACCGCAAAGGAGACGAAAAAACGGCTGTTATTTTTGGAAATGAAGTAAGCGGTGTAGAGCAAAGTACTATTGAATTGTGCGATGGCTGTGTGGAAATTCCGCAACTGGGCATGAAACACTCGCTGAATATTGCCACAGCAGTTGGTGTGGTGTTGTGGGAGTTGGTGAGAGAAACATTTAAAGCGTTCAAATAGATGTCTGCTACAAAGAAATACCTGAGCCTGATAAAGTTCTCGCATACTATTTTTGCGATGCCCTTTGCTATGATTGGCTTTTTTTTAGGCGTGATGAAGTATCATCAGTTGCATCAAAAGGAGGCAGCTATGGGCGATGTATCCTACTGGGCTTCTGTTCAAACCTATTTTACAGATTACTGGTACGTTTTTGTACTGATTATCCTTTGCATGATTTTCGCGCGCAGCGCAGCAATGGCTTTTAACCGCTACCTGGACAGGACTTTTGATGAAAAAAACCCGCGTACGGCCATCAGGGAGATACCCGCCGGGCTGTTAAAAGCCAATAGCGTACTTATTTTTACCATTATTAATTGTGTGCTGTTTGTTGCGTGTACTTTTTTTATCAATCGCATTTGCTTTTATCTTTCGCCGGTGGCCCTGGCGGTGATCCTTGGTTATAGTTATACCAAGCGTTTTACACCGCTTTGCCATTTAGTGCTGGGCCTGGGTTTATCGCTGGCGCCTATTGGTGCTTACATGGCAGTTACCGGGAGGTTCGATGTGTTGCCGTTATTATTTTCGTTTGCAGTTATTTTTTGGGTGAGCGGTTTTGATATTATTTATTCTTTGCAGGATGAGGATTTTGATAAATCAGAAGGCCTTTACTCCATTCCTTCAGCTTTGGGCAAAGGAAGCGCCTTGCGCGTGTCACAATTGTTGCACCTGCTCAGCGCTGCGTGTGTAATTACAGCAGGTTTTTATGCAGATTTTGGCTGGTTGTACTGGATAGGAATTTTGGTATTTTGCGGCATGCTCATTTATCAGCACAGCATTGTAAAGCCGAACGACCTGAGGCGTGTGAACCTCGCTTTTATGACAGCCAATGGCATCGCATCGGTAGTGTTTGCTGTTTTTGTGATTGCTGATTTGTTTGTAGGATAACCAATCGTTAGTAAAAGGCTTGTAAAAATTATGGCACGAATCATTTGTATAGATTATGGTTTAAAACGTACCGGCATTGCCGTTACCGATCCATTGCAGATCATTGCCACGGGCCTCACTACTATTGAATCGAAACAACTGATACCATTTTTGAAAGATTATTTTTCGAAAGAAACAGTTGAAAAAATTTTGATTGGGGAACCTAAAAACTGGGATGAAAGCGACACGCATGCCACCCCGCTTGTAAAAAAAGCCATCGTTGAGTTAAAGAAAAATTTTCCGGTCATCCCTTTAGAAACTGTGGATGAGCGATATACGAGTAAAATGGCTAAAGATGCCATGCTTGAAATGGGCCTGAAAAAAATGCAACGGCGCAATAAAGCGCTGGTAGATGAAATTGCAGCCACCATCATGCTGCAGGAGTACCTGCAAAAAATATAATTACATCATACAACGATATCCTTCACACATCAAAAAATGTCTTGACTTTGAACAAGCGTTTTTTAGGCTTACCTTTGCCAACTAATTTTTTAATATGATCCTTCCCATTGTAGCATACGGCAACGCGGTTTTAAGAAAAGTAGCCGATGAAATTGATGCTGATTATCCCGGCCTGCAAACGCTGATTGAGAATATGTGGGAAACCATGTATAACAGCAATGGCGTGGGTTTGGCGGCACCACAGGTAAATAAGCCCATCAGGCTGTTTGTGGTAGACAGTACACAGATTATTGAAAACCTGGAAGATGATGAAAAGCATTTGTATCCAGGCGATGAAGGTATCAAACAGGTTTTTATCAACGCGAGTGTTGATAAGCTTGACGGAGAACCCTGGCTGTATAATGAAGGTTGTCTCAGCATACCAAAAATCAGGGAAGATGTGAAACGGCATGAAACCGTAACCATTACTTTTGACGACGAAAACTTTCAACAGCACACTAAGACTTTCAGCGGCATTACCGCACGCATCATACTGCATGAGTACGATCACATTGAAGGGAAATTATTTATTGATCACCTCACCCCACTTAAGCGCAAACTGCTCAAAAGCAAACTCAACGATATTTCTAAAGGGAAAATTAAAGTTGATTACCGAATGGCTTTTAATAGTTAATCTTTTTTTCTATACATCTGATATCATCAGTATAAAAAAGAAATGCCACCTTTCGCAGATAGCATTTCAAAAAATATATTTCTCAGATTTTTAATTACAAATTCCATCAGGCGTGCAGGTGGGACCTTCAGAAACTTCTAACTGAACCACAGGATTTGCCTTTCGCCATTCAGTAAATGATTTTTGCAATGTATTTAAAAATACTTCCACGGGCTGAGCACCAGAAACAGCGTACTTTCTGTCAAAAACAAAAAACGGTACGCCCGACACACCAATTTGCCTGGCTTCCATTATATCCTGGTTTACCTGA
>JAFAFV010000134.1 GCA_023423285.1 Bacteroidota bacterium | reverse complement strand
CTACAACCGCTTATCCTTGCTACCTTCCGGTCCTGGGGAGTTTCAGCAGGAGCTGGCCGTATGAGACCTGCCGGTGGCAAAGATAAGGGAAGTTTGGGTTTTAAAAGTTGAATGGTTTTGGAGATTTGAAAGTATTAAAGTTTACAGGTTACTGGTTTCCGGAAACCGGGCACCAGTAACTGGTTTACCACGATATCTTAAAATCATCAATAGCAGTACTGGGCCTGCTGCCGCTGCCTGTAGATGCCGTGTAGGTCACAATTCTTATCCAAACCTTACCCGGGTTGTTGTTCAATGCCGCAGGTAAATCAACGGACACCGGCGTGCTTGCAAAGTTGCCGTAAGCGGTAGTAAGGGATGAAGGGGTTGTGGGTAGCGCCGTAAAGCTTGCCGGGTTTTCACCTACAGCGTAATCCACCCGCCAGGTTACCGTTCTGCCCGTTGCCGTGGCATCAAGGCTTTGCAGCAGAAAATCTAATTTCAAATTGCTCTTACCTGTGGTATTGTTGATAACAAATACAAAAGCGCCACCCGGATCTCCGAAGGAGCCTGTTTGCCGCAGACCAAAAGCACGGTTAGTGGCTGAGGCCTGATCTGCCACAGATGTAGTGGCAGTTAGTCCTGTGCCCGATGCAAAGTTTTTAAACGCACCTGATGAATTGTTCCACGGCGTGGACACTGTAGTAAACGGCGCTTCGGTGCCGGGCGCGGTTGCCGAGGTGCCTGTAAAAGCTTTGACACCCGTGGGCAACCCGCTGCCAATATCATCAAAGTTGATCAACATTGGCGAAGTGGTTCCCAGTTCTATTCCACCGCCTGAAGAAGGGGGATTGTTTGAACCACCAACTATATCGGCCTGCGTTCTGAGCGTTAATTGCGGCACGGCTGTGCCACCGGTGGGTTGAAACACAGAAACATAACCCGTGATGCTGTTAGCATTTTCATACATTGTAATGCCAGATGTAGTTCTTACAAAAGTGGCAATAGTACCTGTTGCATCGGTTACGTTGTAAGTAATGCCGGCTGAGCTGGTGGATGCCTGGCTCATGGTAACATTGTTGATGGTAACAAGTGTTGACTCCCACGCGCGCATGTTGGCAATTACCTGGGCAATGGTTGTTGTTCTGGGCGTAACCGTTCCGGTGCCGGTGGTGGTTGATACATCTGCACCATTAATTTGTAAGCCGCCATTAAAAATGCTGAACCTGTAGCCGCCTACGTAAACTTTCAATTTATCATTTAAAGTACCGGGGCTGGGATAGTTGTCGTTGGCAAAGCGAATCTGAATGCCTGCTGTACCATCCTGCAACCTGTAATTGCCGGATGCTTCATTTTTTATGTCAGAAACGATTACGCCTTCTATCCACACGCCGGCAGGAATCACAGAATCGCCGGTAGCATATTGCAACAGCTCAGTTATGGTTTTGGTAGTACCTACCGGTGTCTGGCCACTGCACCTTGAACCTTTAAACTGAACATCCGAAGTATCTCTTATCGTCATCTGTATCGTTCCGTTAAAAACGCTGGAGATGCCAACAAGCGGCCCGTTACCCTGGGGTACAGCAAACCCTGCAAAACTTGCATAACTGCTATTGCGCAAAACAATTGATTTTGTATCGTTACAGGGTTTAATCGTAAAATTGCGTGCTGATTCGGCGTCGGGATTAGCAGCATTGGCATAGGTTCTTACAAGATCGGCATCTCTGAACTCAGCGTTATTAATTTGTACAAACATACTGAGCAGCGGATCATTGATGGCCCCTGTAAACTCTGAAGGCTTTACTATTTTAGGGGTGATCACATTGCCGAAAGAACCTTTGATGATATAGCTATTTACCAACGGCTCCGGTATTCTGCCCAGGTTTAAAAACCTGCCGTCTGCTGATCTTGCTGAATCCAATCCCAACTGTATAGTGCCGCCGTAATCACCCAGCATCAGTCCTTTCAATTTTACATACACGCGCCTACCAACGGGGTACATAGTGTACAGGCTGTTCACATCAATAATAATGGGGATGCCGCCGGTTTCATCCTGTATCACTATTTGTTTAAAAAAGTTGCCTGTGCGATCGTCAGCAGTTACAATACCACTGATGACTTTGTCATCTTCAATGGTTTGAAAGTCACTAATGGCTCTGTATTTTGCTTTAAGCTCGCTGATCGTCATTGTCGCCTCAATATCAGGGTCTGCGTTAAGGGGTGGCTCGTCAAACTTTTTATTACAGGATACTGCAATTAGCAGTATGAATGCAGCGAATACAGTGAACAGGCTGGCTTTTGAATATAATATTGAGTTCATTTCCTGAATGATTTTTATAAGTTAATTAAAGCGGAACATAACGCTGGCGTAATAATTAAGCCCATAGGCGTAGTAATATTTATTGGGGAATTTATTGGCATTGAGTGTAGTTGTAACATCATAGCGCGCCTGTTCAAAACCACCTGATCGGATATTGGTATTATTTAAAATGTTATTTACACCCAGGTTGAAAACAAGGTAGCTGGATTGGTTGTTTATATTGTATTGCCGCGGCAGCCTTTTAGACCAGCCTCCAAAAAAATCAAGAGTAAACTGCGGGTCATATTTTTCCTGCCTGATGAGCGTGCTGTAGAATTGTTGAACAATAGGATCTTCAGGATCTTTATCCAGGAAGGCCTCTTTGGTTCTTCTCGGTTCTGCAGGGTCAACCCACATATTATCAAAATAGTTTGCTGAAAGGCTCACGTACCAATATTTTGGAGATCGGTAAAAGAGTCCCAGGTTATAAGCATTTTGCGGAGTGGAAGGAATCCTGTAATTCTTCATATACACGGTTTGCGTGGTAGCACGGTCGTTGCTGTTGTCAATCGTAACTACTGCTTTTTGCCTGCTGTCATAATAAAATCGTCCCACAGAGGCAGCGCTGTTTAGCGTAAGTGTAGTATTTAACTTTACTTCCAATCCCAGTTCTGCCCCAAAAAACACCTTGTCAATTTTACTCATTGCATAGTTTACAAAATCCTGGTAGTTTTCATCATCGTAATAAAAAGTCATTATATCAAAACCGTTCAGCATTTTAGTGTAATAACCATTTAATACTGCTTTTACTCGTGGCGTCATCAGTTTATAACCAGCTTCCACCGTCTGGGTAATTTCGCTGGTAATGCTGTCCTGCACGGTGTTTCTGGTACGTGGTGAAGTAAAAACATTTTCAAAAAATGGCGGGGCAGTTATATAAGCTCCATTTACAAAAAAGTAATTGCGGCCGTTCAACTTATATGTTATTCCGCCCTTGCTGGAAGTATTTAAAAAATCAAACTTTTTGGAGTTTCCGTATGAATCATTTAAAAACAAACCATTTTTCACCATGCCGGTTCTGTAAAAGGTTGAAAAAGATAATTCGCTTGCGGCAAAAATATCAAACCGGGTTAAGGTAAACAGCAGTTGCACCCATGCAGCGGCACGATTCATCGTCATTTTATAATCGTAGCCATACTTCTCCCCATTTTTAATAATGCGATTGGGGCGGTCTACATCATATTGCCATTTCTGAGGATCGCCGGGGTATTCGCGCTGCGCAAACTGGTTGATGTTGATCCAAAAATCACCACCCAAAATATCTTTGGCCTCAAGGTAATAACGGTTGGCCTGCTGCTGGTAACTGGCGCCTGCCGTAAGCCCCAGCATGTCTGTAAGTTTGGTATTATAAGTGGTATTAAATAATATACGGTTCAAATCATTCACCCTATTTGACAAAATATACACAGAACGCTTACCGGTAACCGTGTTTCCATTCTCATCTGTAACTGATAAAATATTTCCCCGATTAGCGTCGTACATGGCATGCCAGTCTACCTGCAGCAAGGTTGGATCTTTACGAATAGCCTCGCGCATCAGACTGGCTTTATTTGGTTCGGTGAGGTCAAAATAGCTGGGCAGGTATCTGTAGTAGTCAGGGCGCGGGTCAGGTGCATTATTCCAGTCAAATGCCGAGGTTTTTCTCTTTCCTGTAGAATAAGCGAGTGTTGTCATCCAACGGGTTTTGTTATTGGGCTTGTACTCGTGCACGGCCATAAATGCAGGCTGAAAGGTTTCGGCAACGTTGCTGTTTCTCTTTTTGCCGTTTTGAAATCCCCAGGAGGGATTGTAATAATTGCTACCCACAAGGTCCATGGCCTCCTGCGTAGAAGGGCCCTGCCGCCCGTTTTCAACCGGCGCGCCAAAACCAATAAAGGAAATTGTGTTTTTGCTACCTAACTTTTTATCTAATGCTGCGTAATAACTAAGGCTTCGGTAGTAGGTGCCATCCACATAGCCCTCATCGGCATAGCGAGGGCTTAGCATCAGAGCAAAAGCCCAGCCTTTGGCGTTAAAACCAGAGCCGTGCGTAAACAATATCCGATGCCGGTAATTGCGGTTGGAAATTGCATATCCAATTTGCGTTTGTGCCCATTGTACACCAGCACGCATGTCTACATTTGAATTTAAACCTATGCCGCCCAGGGCGTAATTGGTCGCTTCCAGGCCTAAGGTATTTTCGCGTGAGCGCATCACGTTGGTTAACCCGCTCCACAAACTAAATGGCGTAAACCCGTTATCAAGCCCGGTAAAATCAGCTCCGTTCAAATAAGTGGCGTCAGCGCTTTCATAACCTCTTAGCCGGTACCGTACCGGAGAAAAACTGAACGATGCCGCGGAAAGAAACGGGTTGCGGCTGGCACCCAAAATAGAAGATACAGAAGTGTTGCTGCCGCCGTCGTTGTCCAGCTCATCATCGCTCAGGCTGATAGTTGGCATATTATCCTGCACATTGTCAAGTATCTGGGTAATTGAGGTGTCTTTTCTTTGTGTAGTGTCAGGCAATGGTGTTATCTGCGCGGTCAGGCTCAATCCACAAAACACAAAGAGCATGGTTAAAGCAGCTCTCATCGGTTAAGTTTTAATGTTAATCAAATGGCAATGTAAAATTAATTGGTTTATCAATATATTGCTAAATAGTTTTTTTTGTATTTTACACGTACAATTTGATCGAATAATTATTGCTAATGTATTTATCTATAAAATAGCACCGCAACTAAGTGACTGTACATTTGGCATCAGTTTTAAAACAGCGCACTCATGAAAGAGCCATAAGCAAAATTGCAAACCATGCGAAGATGATTAATGTGGCGCATTACACGTGGCAACAGCTGCATAGCGGTGACTAAATATACACTCATGAAAAAAGCCGGTTTATTAATTATTTTGTTTTTGAACCTGTTGCAGGCAGTTGCACAGCAATCATACAAATCCGTCATTGTAAGCTTTTACAATTTTGAAAATTTTTACGACACCATTTTTCATGGCAGCAACGATGATGAGGCATTTACTCCAGAGGGAGCAAAAGCCTATACCAGCACTGTTTTTAATGATAAGGTTCAAAGATTGGCAACGGTTATTGCTCAATTAGGCACAGACGTTAACCCAGACGGACCGGCACTACTGGGAACAGCAGAAATTGAAAATCAATTTGTTTTAGACACATTATTAAAACATCCGCTGATTGAAAAGCGGCAATATGCTTATGTGCATTACAATTCCAGAGATTTCAGGGGAGTGGATGTAGCCCTCATATATAATCCTAAATATTTTAAAGTGCAGAAAAGCCGTCCCATTTATGTTCCATTACCGGCAGGCTCTAAAAACGCCGTTTATACGCGGGATATTTTATGGGTGCAAGGCCTGCTTGATGGAGAAAAGATAAACGTGTTTGTAAACCACTGGCCCAGCCGTTCGGGTGGCGAAAAGCGTTCTGAACCCGGCAGGATGGCAGCGGCCAACACGCTGCGAAAATTTATTGATTCTCTGGATATTATTTACCCTGATGCCAAAACAATTGTGATGGGCGATCTGAACGATGACCCTGTGAACAAAAGTATTACCACGGGCCTAAATGCACATGGCGATCTTAAAAAACTGAAAACCGGCGATTTGTACAACCCGTGGATAGAATATTACAAAAGCGGGCTGGGCACACTGGCTTACCAGGACTCCTGGAGCTTTTTTGACCAGATCATTATCTCTCAAAACTGGCTGAATAAAAAACAGGATGGTTTTTTTTATTACCGGAACGTTGTTTTTAAACCCGATTTTATTATTGAAAGTTTTGGGCAATATAAGGGCTACCCCAAACGGTCTTATAGTGGTGATGTATACAACTACGGTTACAGCGATCATTTTCCAACCTACCTGGTTATGTTGAAAAAAGTGCAGTAAACTGGTCAAACCAGGTTTCTTAATCTAAAGGCAAAATCATTCTGTAAAGTTGCTAACTTTAGCGGCCTAACCTTATCTTTGCCGCAAATTTTCGGTTAAGATGGGTGTAAATTGCTTCAAATCCTTGACAGTAGCGGCTTTTAGCCTTATTTTGATACTTTTCGTCAACGCGTCAGATGTGTATGCTGCCGGTGGCGGCGAGGGCGAGAAATTTGAGCCGGGCAATGCTATTTTGCACCACATTGCTGACTCTCACAGTTTTCACTTTTTCGACATCAAAAAAAGCGACGGCTCCGTTTTTAGTGCCAGCATCCCGCTGCCTGTCATTTTATACTCGCCTCAAAATGGTTTGGATATTTTCATGTCATCCAAATTTCATCACGGCGAAGCCGAATACAAAGGGTACAGGCTTGATCATGACGAAGTGATACCTGTTGATCCGCATGTGAAAGTTTATGATTTTAGCATGACCAAGAACGTGGTACAAATGATTTTTGCCGTTCTCGTACTAATCTGGATACTTACTTCAATGGTAAAAAAATACAAAAACGGTCAGGGCGTTACTTCTGCTCCCAAAGGCCTGCAAAATGCCATTGAGCCGGTTATTACTTTCGTGCGCGATGATATTGCCAAACCCAGCCTGGGACCAAAATACCACAGGTATTTGCCCTACCTGCTTACACTGTTTTTCTTTATTCTTATCAATAACTTATTTGGACTACTGCCTGGTGCGGCCAACGTAAGCGGAAATATTGCATTTACCGCAGTGCTGGGCATCATTGCATTTTTTGTGATTCTCTTTAGCACCAACAAGCATTACTGGCAGCACATCTTCTGGTTTCCGGGCGTGCCTGTGCCGGTAAAAATACTGATGATGCCGGTTGAGTTGCTGAGCATGTTTACCAAACCATTTGCACTCATCGTGCGTTTATTTGCCAACATGACTGCGGGGCACATCATCATCCTTAGCTTCATCAGCCTCATTTTTATTTTTGGCGAAATGTCTAAAGTAGCGGGGTGGGCATTTTCTCCTATTTCAATAGTATTTGCAGTATTTATATATTTAATTGAAATTTTGGTGGCGTTCATTCAGGCATACATTTTTACCAATCTTACAGCGGTATTTATTGGCGGCGCCATTGGCGATCATCATTATGAAGAAGGTGTGGAAGGCAGCGACCATCACCATTAAGAGCATTTTTTTAATCATAATAAAAACAGAAACATGGATTTATTAAACGTGTTGTTACAAACTGAAGTTGTTTCAAGCTGGTCACACTTTGGTGGCGCCATTGGCGCCGGCCTTGCTGCCATTGGTGCAGGTATAGGTATTGGCCAGATTGGTAAAGGCGCAACTGAAGGTATTGCACGCCAGCCCGAAGCAGCTAATGACATTCGAGGCGCCATGATCTTGACTGCGGCATTCGTAGAGGGTGTTGCCCTGTTTGCAGTAATTGCCGGCCTGCTGGCAGTTTTGAAATAAGATCATCAGTGCAAAAAATTATACTGTATCCAAAGCAAAGGGCGGCGGATACAGTAATTTTAAATTGAAACATTCAAATCGTAAATAAAATGGATTTACTCATTCCAGACCTGGGGTATTTTGTATGGATGCTTGTTATTTTTACAGTGCTGCTTTTCGTTTTAAGAAAATTTGCCTGGAAGCCTATTATTAAAATGCTGAACGAGCGCGAGCAGAACATTGAAGGAGCTATAGCACAGGCCGAAAAAGTGAAAGCAGAGATGGCGCAACTGCAAAATGAGAACGAAGCGCTGCTGGCAAAGGCACGTGAAGAAAGTTCGCTAATGCTTAAAGAAGCCCGCGAAACAAAAGATAAGATCATTAACGAAGCCAAAGAGCAGGCAAAAACCGAGGCTTCAAAGATCATTTCGGATGCGCAAAGGGCTATTAACGCTCAAAAAATGGCTGCCATTACCGATGTAAAGAATGAGGTGGGCAGGCTGGTGATTGAGGTTAGTGAAAAAATTTTAAAAACCGAACTTTCGAGCCAGGAAAGGCAGGAAGCGGAAATAAACGCGCTGATCAGCGGAATGAAATTAAATTAAAACTGTTCATTGAGGGTTGAATAGATCATAGTATTTTATCAGCTATAGATCATAACCCATAAGTTCAAATAAATATGCCGAATCCCCGTTTAGCATCAAGATACGCCAAAGCATTGCTGGGCATTGCTATTGAGCAGGATCAGTTGGAGCAGGTATATGCAGACATGCAATGGCTGCAGGCTGCTATTAGGCAAAGCCGCGACTTACTGAATTTACTGAGAAGCCCTATAATTAAGGCCGATCTTAAAACCAAAGCACTTCTGGCAGTATTTCAAAATAATGTTACGCCGCTCACGCAGCGTTTTACTGCATTACTTGCAAGTAAAAACAGGGAGTCCATCCTACCAGAAATAGTGCCTGCCTATATTGAGCAATATAAAGAGGCAAAAAACATTCACACGGCCTTTTTAACCACTGCTGTACCTGTGAGCGAAGCGGTAAAGAACAATATTATTGCTAAAGTAAAACAAGAGTCGGGCTTTGAGAATATTGTACTGGTTGAAATAACAGACCCCGCTATTATTGGAGGTTTTGTATTGCAGATGGGCGATAAACAGGTGGATGCCAGCATTGCCTACGACCTGAGAACGGTAGCAAAACAATTCAAGAACAATGATTTTGTTTATAAGGTTAGATAAAGTCCTTTTTTTAAAAACTCCCGTTATTTCCGGGAGTTTTTTATTGCTGCAGCAATGCGCTGATTCTAACCAGCATCTCGTCCATATCAAATGGTTTGGCTATAAATGCATCTGCTCCTGCTTCAAGTGCGCTTTGCTCCAGCCCGCGACTTGCCGACATCATGATGATGGGAATATTTTTAGTACCGTCTTCTGATTTTAATTTTCTGCAAATATCCCTCCCGTCTTCGCCGGAAAGCCACATGTCCAGCACGATCAGGCTGGGCCATTCAACTTCAAGAAATTTAAAAACTTCCGATCCTTTAGAAAGTGTGCTCACATCATAACCTTCAAAATCCAAAAGCAACGTCATGGAGTCTGTAATTGCCGGGTTATCATCAATTATAAGTATTTTCTTGTCTTTCTTCATCCTCTTTGCTATTGTACTTCGGTATTTCAAAACAAAAGGTAGAACCCTGCCTGAGCTTACTGTTTACCCAAATGCGGCCACCTGAACGTTTGATAATCTCTGAGGAAATATACAAACCAAGTCCCAGCCCGGGAAATGTATGTTCTTCCGTTCCGCTTACGCGGTAATATTGTTCAAATACCTTTTCATGTTTATCTTCTTCAAGCCCTATACCAAAATCCTGAACACTTAGTATAACAAAATTGTTGGTAGGTTTGGTGCTTACGATAACAGTGTTGGCATCGGGAGAGTATTTTATGGCGTTGTTGATAAGGTTATCAATCACCTGCGAAATCCTGCCCCTGTCGCCAAACACTTTTCCCACTTCTTCTTCCATTTCAAGCACTATGGTATGGCTGCAGGTTGGCTGTATTTCGTTCACCACCTCTGCTACCAGTTCATTAAAATCAAATATTTCTTCGCTGAACTGCATCCTGCCGTTCTGTATCTTGGTTACATCTAAGAGATCGGCTATTAGCGAGCTTAGTTTATTTACCTGCTCATCCATTTTTACCGCAAGGCCCGCGTTGCGTTCGTCGCCAGAATTTCTGAGGCTTTTTTCAAGTATCTGGGAGTAAAGTTTCAGGCTGGTAAGCGGGGTTTTAAGTTCGTGGCTGGCGATACCCAAAAAATTATCTTTCTGGTTTTGCAAAAGTTTTATTTCATGTATATCGGTGCAGGTGCCCAGCCACTCTGTAACTTCGCCTTTTTCGTTTTTAATAGGCACTGCCTGGCCTAAAAACCAGCGGTACTCTCCGGGGCGTTCACGGTCAACAAATTCGTATTCGATATTGTAATCCCTACCTGTTTTTACGCTTTCGTACCAGGTATCATACATCATCTGGTATTGCTCGGGTTTTACAATATTTTTCCAGCTGTCATCTCCATATTTATCGCGCGGAAAGCCTGTGTATTCATACCATTTATCATTATAATAGGTAACATTCCCTTCTGCGTCTGCTTTCCACACCAATTGGGGAATGGAATTGGCCAGATCTTTAAACTGCTGTTCGCTGGCTTTCAGCCGTCTGCGGTTGAGCACATCCTCTGTTACGTCATAACCAACGGAAATGATGTATTCCGTATGACCCAAAATGTTTTTAACCGGCTTTAAAATATAGTTTATGTATTTTACCTGGCCATCTTTGCTTTTTAATTCATGATCTTTTATTTCTAATTGGTCGCCTGTATCATAAGCTTTTTGTACGTATTTAAGCGTTTCGCTGTTTTCCAGGTTTGGATAGGCATCTAAAAGTTTTTTGCCAATCCTGTCGTCACTGCCGCCCCACAGTTCTTTTGTTTTATCATTTGACACTGTGATGACAAAATGTGGCCCCTGCATGATGCTGACAGACATAGGTGCGTTTTGAATAAAACTGTTTAGTAAAGCTTCGCTGTCTTCGGCCTGCTTTTTTGCAAGCACTTGGTCGGTAACATCTACTGCCATGTTTAATATGCCGTAAATTTCTCCCGTAGATTTGCGCAGCGGCTTGTAGGAATAATTATAATAAGAAATTCTCTTTTCCCCGTTTATGATAATTTCTACTTTATCATCTTTACCAAAATAAGTTTCGCCGGTACGCAGCACATTTTGCAATAAACCTATAAATGGCTGGCCCTGCAATTCAGGAAGGACATCCACCAACCTTTTACCAATTATCGATTCATCTCTGCCCCATGTATCTTTTAGCATTTTTTCATTTGCCAGGTTGATGATGAGGTCTTCACCATGATAAATAGCGGTGGAAACATCAGCATTCAAGATCAGATCACGATAAAGCAATTCAGTGTCTTTTAATTTTTGCTGTGATATAATTCTTTCTGTTACATCGGTTGCAACAATGCTGATGCCTATGATATTTCCGGCTTCATAAATCGGGGCATAAATAAAATCGAAATAAAATTCTTTACCATCCAGTATAGCTTTTTCGCCAATACCATTGTAAGGCTTTCCGGTAGTATATACTTGATGTAACAGGTGCGGAAACTGCTGGTGCTCAATTTCGGGCAGCGCATCCAAAATTCTCATACCTATAATGCTTGCATCTTTTTGCCACAGGCCAAGTATCTGCGCGTTGGCAGCATCAATAATAAGATCTTCCCCACGCAACATGGCCAGTGCCACCGGGGCCTGGCCAAATATCATTTTAAGATTTTCAGGATCAATCTTATGAACATAATCTTTCATAGCAAACAGATAATAATCAGCATATTATTTTTTACCAGGGGCTGAAATTAGGGAAAATTAAGCATTACCTGCTTTTTGCATTACGTATGCGCTTATAAATTTTTATAGCGATCAGCAAAATCGCTATCAGACCCACCGTGCCTGCAATGCCCCATACAAGGCTCATTCCGTTTTGAACTTCTGCAAGTATAACAATGGTGATTAAAAAAATGGTTGCCAGTTCATTGTACATGCGCAACTGGTCTGAAGAATATTTAAAAACGCCTTTTAACTGCTGGTTTAAAATGATCTGTAATGAGTAATGATAGGCGTATAAAAAAACGACTAATATCAGTTTCAGCAGCAGCCACAGGCCGGCTTTTTGAAAAAGCAGCAAATACCATTTGTTGTAAATAAGCACCCATAAGCCCATGATGAGTGTGATTATAGCCGATGGCCAGGTGATGCCGTACCAAAGTCGTTTCATCATGATGGCAAACTGGCCCTGCAGCGCAGCCTTAGCTTCAGGCGGTTTGGCGTTTGCCTCTACGTTGTAAATAAAAAGCCGTGGCATGTAAAACAGGCCGGCAAACCATGTTACCACAAAAATGATGTGAACTGCTTTTAAATATAAATACGTCATAAAAAAGAATTGCTCACGGTAAGTGGTATTGTTCAGTGGTTCATTAGCAGTTAGGCATCTATAGTTTCTTGTACCAACTGCATTGCCGCTTCTACCCACAATCCGCTGGTATTAAGGCAGGGAATATAAGTGTACGCTTCTCCGCCGTTGTGTAAAAATAGCTCTTTACCTTCAATCTCTATTTCTTCAAGCGTTTCCAGGCAGTCGCTGATAAATGCCGGACATACAATAATGAGTTTTTTTATGCCTTCGCCGGGCATTTGGGGCAAGCGTACCTGTGTATTGGGCGTCAGCCAGGGGTCGCGTTTGCCCAGGCGGCTTTGATAGCTTAATTGCCATTGCTCTTTTTGCAGCCCCAACTTTTTGGCTACAATTTCGCTCGTCATGGTTACCTGATGGCGATAGCAGGTAGGATGCGACTCGCTGGCTTTGTAACAGCAATTCTCTACCTGGTCGCAATGTTTTTTGGTTGGATCGCTTTTGCGCAAATGCCTTACCGGTATGCCGTGGTAGCTAAAAAGCAACTGGTCAAAATCTTCATTCAGATAGGGTTTGATGCTTTCCACCAGCGCGTTGATATAAGCCGGGTGGTTGTAAAACGGCGGCACTACTTTCAGTTTAAATTTATAATCGCCTTTTTTGTGAGCCGTTTTCATGTGCTCCACTGCCGTTTCGTAACTACTCATGGCGTAATGCGGGTACAGCGGCAATAAAATCACCTGTTCCAGATCGGGCTGGCGTTGCAGCAGCTTTCTATAAGCAGCATCAGGGCTTGGGTTACCATAGCGCATTGAAATTTCAACCGGCATTTCGGTACGCGCCTGTTCAGCATTGCGCAGTTGCTCGGTAAGCACGATCAATGGAGAACCTTCAGCCCACCAGATGCTTTTATATGCCTCGGCAGATTTTGGTGCACGAAATGGTGTAATAATGCCTTTTACCAGCAGCAGCCTGCTCAGGTAAGGCTTATCAATCACACGCTCATCCATTAAAAATTCGTTCAGGTAGCGCCTCACATCCTTCACTTCTGTCGAATCTGGTGAGCCCAGGTTCATCAAAACAATTCCGGTTTTACTCATTATTTCGTAATTATAGGGGTCAGCTTAAAAAGCAAATGGCATCAAAGTTGCACCGCTAAAGATAGCTTCACAATGACAGCCTCTTATACATTTGCTTAAAATTAAACTTGAACGGGCAATAATATGCAAAATAATATTATCTGGGAAGGATTGAACGATGAATCAATTGAAAATTGCAATGTGCTGACAAATACCGATGGCCTTGAATCAGAGTCTATTGTTTCAGTGTCAACCGATGAATATATTTGCAATATTGAATACTCGCTTATAATTAATCAACGATGGGAAAGCCAGTATTGTAGAATAAGAAACTGCCTGGAAGAAGGTGATAAATGCCTGGAACTAAAACGGCTGCCCGGCAACAAATGGTTGATTAACGGCGAAGAAGACACCCGGTTTGACGGCTTTGACGGTATTGATATTTCAGTAACGCCGTTTACCAACACCCTCATCATTAACCGCCGGCAATTGCAGGAGGAAGAATCTATAAAAATGCGCATCATTTACATTGAACCTATTGAAATGGTTTGCCAGCCCATTGAGGTTCTGTACACCAAACTCAGTTCTAAGGAATATGAATATCACAATCTTACAACCGGTTATCATGTGGTGCTAGATGTGAATGAAGCGGGCTTTGTGACTAATTATCCAGGTTTTTTTAAAATGTTGCAATAATTGTAAAATACCAATACCTGCGTCGAAACACTTCGTGACACAAAAATGACGTATTGAGATGCTAATCTGGATTACATTTGCTGCCTATTATTATGCCTGCTGAGGAATTTCATATATCAAAGCATTTACTTGACCGCTTATGTGTAGCCGGTATCAATTATCATAAGGCTGATGCCGCTACACGTGGTATGTTTTCCATAGCTCCCGAAACTTTTGCAGCAGTTAGCGAAACGGCTAAGGGTGCCGGGCTTCAAAGTGTATTCGTCATTTCTACCTGCAACCGCACCGAAATTTATGGCGTTGCCGATTCTCCCCTGCAGCTGGTGGAACTTTTGGTACCCCATACTCATGGTAATAAGAATAATTTTATTGAGTTTGGATATTTCAAAAACGGAGAGTACGCCCTGCAACACCTTTTTAATGTAGCCGCCGGTATAGACTCACAAATTTTAGGCGACTACGAAATACTGGGGCAGTTAAAACGTGCTGTAGATCTGGCAAGAAAAGAACAACTGATTGGCCCTGTAATGGACCGTATTTTGAATTTTGTGTACCAGGCTTCTAAAAAAATAAAAACTGAAACCAGGCTGAGCAACGGTACGGTTTCCGTTTCATTTGCCGCCATTGAACTGTTGCTTGAAAGAGGTGATATGGACAATAAAAAACTACTGGTGATTGGCGCCGGGAAGTTTGGCAGCAATGTTTGCAAAAACCTCAAAGTCTATTTGCCTCAAACCTCGGTTACGATCATGAACCGTACGGATGACACGGCAAAAGAGCTGGCAGATTTGAACGGTATTACATTTATGCCATACGCAGCAAAAGCAGCAGCTATTGAAGCATCAGATGTGATTATTGTATGCACCAATGCAACCGAACCCACTGTATTGCCCGAATTTTTTAAAGAAGGCTGCAACAAACTTGTGCTGGACCTTTCTGTGCCCATGAATGTACATCCTGATGTAAAAAATATCAAAGGCATACATGTTACAGACGTAGATGAAATTTCAAAAACCATTTTAGACAATACCCTTGCAAAGCGCAAGGCCGAAGTGCCAAAAGCAGAGGCGATTATCAATTTTTACAAATCAGAATTTATAAACTGGCTGAAAGAATACCATTACGCGCTGCACCTGAAAACCTGGAAGGAAAAACTTCACGAGATAGACGCGCTGCACATGCCGGTATGCGAGTTTCATGATGATCAGGAATTGATTGGCGAAACTGAAAGAGTGGCAAGAGCTCAAAAAGCAGTGAAACAACTTGCTTTAAATCTTAAGATGAAACATGACAAAGGCTGCCAGTTCATCAGTACGCTGAACGACTATCTGAAAATGCGTTAATCCGCTATGCATTTACCCATAAAAATAGGAACCCGCGAAAGCCAGTTGGCTGTGTGGCAAGCTACACAGGTAAAAGAACTGTTGCAGCAAAACGGCTACAGTGCGGAGTTGATATATATTAAAAGCGAAGGCGATATTGATCTACAAACACCTTTATATGCCATGGGCGTGCAGGGCGTTTTTACCCGCAGCCTGGACATCGCTTTGCTCAACCACAAAATAGATATTGCCGTGCATAGCATGAAGGATGTGCCGGTACAACTGCCGCAAAAAATTGTGCAGGCCGCAGTTTTAAAACGTGCATCTTACAAAGACGTTTTTATTTATAAAGATGGAACTGATTTGGCATCTTTGCTCGATACGCCGTCAGAGTCTGAAGGATGGATTATTGCCACTTCCTCTATTCGACGCAAAGCCCAATGGCTGCACCGCTACCCCGGCACGCAAATAGAAAACCTGCGTGGAAATATAAATACCCGCTTACATAAAGTAGCACAAAGCCATTGGCTGGGTGCCATCTTTGCCGCAGCAGGACTGGAAAGAATAGACCTGCGGCCAAAAAACAGCATTGACCTGGACTGGATGTTGCCCGCACCGGCACAGGGCGCCATTATGGTGGTGGCAAGAGAAACAGACGAATACATTTTACAGGCCTGCCAACCATTAAATGATGAGATAACAGCAGCAGCCGTTAAAATAGAAAGAGATTTTTTAAAAGCTTTGATGGGCGGCTGCTCCACACCAATTAGCGCCCTGGCTGCTGCAGATGGCGGGCAGATGAACTTTAAAGGCAATATTGTAATGCCAGATGGTAGCAAAAAAGCAGCAATTGAAAAAATATTTTCTAAAAATCAGTACGCCGAAGCTGGCAACATAGCTGCCAAAGAACTGCTTAACAACGGCGGGGCTGCTATTGTAAAAGAGATGCAGCAATTGTAATTTCAGCAGCCTGTAAGAATCTGTTGGCAAACCATGAAGCAGCAAAATTTGAACAAAAAAGTGATCAATATATTAAGCACAAAAATGTTGGATGATGCCATCATCAGGCAGGCGTCAACTGAAAATATAACAATCGAATGCATTCCTTTTATTCATACAAAACCGGTTGAAACTCTTGAACTGCAACAGCAAATCAATCAACTTATTCACCAGACTGATTATGTAATTTTTACAAGCGCCAATGCAGTAAATGCTGTAGCCAAACAGGTAAATACAAAAGAAACGTTGAATGCATTTTGCATTTCCGGTAAAACCCGCAAAGCGGTAGAACAACATTTTTCAGGCAGTAGGATTATTGCCGATGCAGCAACCGGTGCAGAACTGGCTGAAAAAATAATTGAGTTTGTACAAAGCTGTCATTCGTCAAACGCAAATTTTACTTTTTTTTGCGGGAACAAAAGATTAAACACCATTCCCGAAACATTTAAAAAAAATAATTTGCCACTAACAGAACTTGTGGTGTATGACACTATATTAACGCCGCAAACAATCAGTAAACAATACGATGGCGTTCTGTTTTTTAGCCCCAGCGCAGTAGATAGCTTTATTCAAATGAATCAGCCGGACAAAAACTTAAATGCATTTTCATTTGCAGGCGCCACATACACAGCTTTGCAGCCTATTGCCGCTGAAATCGTTGTCAGCCACACGCCTTCTGAACAAGCCATGCTAAATACTGTTATGGATTATTATAAAGAACATTTTAATAGCAACCGATAGACATGCATTCTGTTTTACAATTATTAGCAAACAACCAGCGCCAATTTATCCATTTTCTTCGTATTGCCATTTTTATTGTGATGGCATGGATTGGTGGATTAAAAGCGTTTCAGTACGAAGCAGACGGTATCATTCCTTTTGTAGCCAACAGTCCCTTCATGAGTTTTTTCTTAGCCAAAAAAGCGCCTGAATATCAACAATACAAAAACCCTGAAGGCAAAACAGTGCAAAAAAATATTGACTGGCATAAAGAAAACAATACGTATACCTTTTCTTATGTCTTGGGAGCCGTGATCTGCATCATCGGTTTGTTTATCTTATTGGGAATCTGGTATCCTAAAATTGGTGTATGGGGTGGGTTGCTTACGTTTGGCATGTCCATAGTCACATTATCATTTTTAATTACCACGCCTGAAGTTTACGTTCCAAAACTCGACGGCGATTTTCCCACACCGCATCACGGCTTTCCCTACCTTTCAGGTGCAGGCAGACTGGTGTTAAAAGATGTGATCATGATGGGCGCGGGATTGGTATGTGCAGCAGACAGCGCCAGCAAAATATTAAGTGCGAATAAATAAATTTACCCTATAGGACTTTCCTTCTGGAAATTAAAGCTTCATGAAACGAGATACAACTATAAAAAACGACTTAATTATTAAAACCCTTCTGGGTGAAGAAACAGAACGCACACCGGTGTGGATGATGCGGCAGGCAGGCCGCTACTTACCAGAGTATATTAAGCTACGGGAAAAATATTCTTTTTTTGAAAGATGCCAAAACCCTGAAATTGCCTGCGAGATTACTTTACAACCCGTAGATATTGTTGGCGTTGATGCAGCCATTTTGTTTTCAGACATATTAGTAGTGCCGCAGGCGATGGGGCTTGAAGTGCAACTAATAGAAAAATTAGGGCCGCTTTTGCCACAGCCGGTAAAAACACACACTGACATGCAACGTGTTCGCGTGCCAGATGTAAACGAAACACTCGGCTATGTGTTTGAAGCCATCAAACTCATTAAGCAGGAATTGAACGGACGTGTGCCGCTGATTGGTTTTGCCGGTGCACCATGGACGCTGCTTTGCTATATGGTTCAGGGCAAGGGAAGTAAAACCTTTGATGAAGCCAAAGCTTTTTGCTATCAGCAACCAGAGCTGGCGCATCAGCTATTGCAAATGATCACTGATACTTCCATTGCTTTTTTAAAAGGCCAGGTGGCAGCAGGCGCTGATGTGGTGCAGATATTTGACAGTTGGGGAGGCCTGCTTAGCAAAAAAGATTTTGAAACTTTTTCATTGAAATACATCAGGCAGATTGTAGCTGCGCTGAAAGATGAAATCCCCACTATCATTTTTGCAAAAGGCGCCTGGAGTTCGTTACCCGAAATGGCTGCCACCGGCGCACACGGACTGGGTATTGACTGGTGTATAGAACCGCAATTTGCCAGGCAGCTTGCGGGTGGTTCAGTAACTTTACAGGGCAATTTTGACCCTGCAAAACTATTATCACCTATACCCGTAATTCAAAAAGAGGCTAAAGAAATGTTGCAGGCTTTTGGCAAAGGCAAGCATATTGCCAATTTGGGTCATGGTATATTACCGAATGTTGCGGTTGATCACGCAAAGGCATTCATCGATACTGTAAAAGAATTTCGTCATTAAAAATTATCACGAGAAAAACATAATGCAGATAGATTCTTCCGTACGTGATCAATGGGTTTCTTTTATTCACCAACTGCAAAACGATATTTGCCGGGGACTGGAACAGGAAGATGGCAAAGCAAAATTTGTTGAAGATGCATGGAAGCGTGAAGGAGGCGGTGGAGGTAAAACCCGTGTAATTTTAAATGGCAATGTATTTGAAAAGGGTGGCGTAAATACATCCGTTGTGCACGGTGCCGTTACTGATACAATGCGTAGGGCATTAAACATTTATGGAGATGAATGGTTTGCGGCGGGATTAAGTCTTGTTATTCATCCCTTTAATCCCTTTGTACCCACCGTGCATTGTAATTACAGAATGTTTGAATTGTACGATGAAGCGGGCAATACAATCGACAGATGGTTTGGAGGAGGAACAGACCTGACCCCTTATTATCTTTTTGATGAAGATGCGATACATTTTCATAAAACTTATAAAGATGTATGTGATAAGTTTGATCCATCTTTCTATCCGGAATTTAAAAAAATATGCGATGATTACTTTGTAAACACCCATCGTGATCATGAGCGGCGTGGCATTGGTGGTATTTTTTATGATCATCAAAAACCGGGTGCAGAAAAAGATGTAAATTTTTGGATGGATTTTGGGAAAGTCTGCGGCAATGCTTTTTTACCGGCTTATATTCCAATCGTTAGCAAGAGGAAGGATATGGCGTTCAATTCTTCACAGAAATACTGGCAGGAAATAAGAAGAGGGCGATACGTGGAATTCAATTTGGTGCACGACCGCGGAACTATTTTTGGCCTGAAAACTAACGGCCGCACAGAAAGTATTTTGATGAGCCTGCCACCAACGGTAAGGTTTGATTATGATTATCATCCTGAACCCGGAAGCGAGGAAGATAAATTATTGCAGGTGTGTAAACAGCCAAGGGATTGGGTAAGTTAGCAACCATAAATAATTTTGAATCATGTACCGATTAGATAGAACAACATTTAAGGCAAAGAAAAGCGATGGGGAATTTTTTCACTGTTCTTAACTAAAAAGTAAAGGCTAAGTGAGCGGGGTTACATTTCCACGTAAACGGAATCAATAAGAAAAGTTATGGGTATTCTAATGAGTATTCTATTTACTATTCCCCTGGTCTTCCAATTTATAGCACCGCGCACTTTCAGCAGGGTGAATTTTTGGATAATTACATTGATTAGTGTCGCGCTAGTCTTTGTTGTAACCTGGCTGAATTTATACCTGATGGGAAACTCTCTGACAAAGAACGACATTCGTTGCGGAATGCCATTGGTTGGAACCATTGTAATTGGATTTTTTACTGGTTTCGTGCTAATCGCAATAGTTCTGATACAAGCTCTATTAAGGCGAAAATCCCGGATGTCTAAAATAGAATACTAAAAAATAAAATTGTTATATGTACTTACAACGCAGAAACAGGATTTTAAGAGCTTCAGCAGCCATTCGTGCGATGGTGGCTGAAACTGTTTTAACAGCAAGCGATTTTATTGCACCAATTTTCATCACAGAAGGAAACGGCGTAGTGGAAGAAATTCCTTCCATGAAAAACTATTATCGCCGCTCTATTGACAAAACCATTGAAGATGTAAAAGAATTGTGGAGCCTGGGTATTAAAAGCGTATTACTTTTTGTAAAAGCCTTAGACGAAACAAAAGATAATACTGGGAAAGAAAGCTGGAACCCTGACGGGTTGATGCAGCGCTCTGTAAAAGAAATCAAAAACGCGGTACCCGAAATGGTGGTAATGACAGACGTGGCGTTGGATCCCTACTCTATTTATGGCCACGATGGTATTGTAAACCCTGATAAAGGAACAATTTTAAACGATGAAACGGTTGATGCGTTAACAAAGATGTGTCTCTCACATGCCGCTGCGGGGGCTGATTTTATTGCGCCCAGCGATATGATGGACGGCCGCATTGGCGCGTTTCGCAAGGCTTTGGAAGAAAACGGCTACACCAATGTGGGCATCATGAGTTATTCAGCAAAATATGCCAGTTGCTTTTATGGCCCATTCAGAGATGCACTCGACAGCGCCCCCGGCTTTGGTGATAAAAAAACGTATCAAATGAACTTTGCCAATCGTATAGAAGCGATTGATGAAGTACTGCAGGACGTGGAAGAAGGTGCAGACATTGTGATGATAAAACCAGCAATGGCTTACCTTGACATCATCAGGGAAGTAAAAAACGCAGTAACGGTACCGGTTTCAGCTTACCATGTTAGCGGAGAATACGCCATGATAAAAGCTGCGGCAGAGCGTGGCTGGCTGGATGAAAACAAGGCAATCATTGAAAGTCTTACTTCTATCAAACGTGCAGGTGCAG
>JAFAFV010000133.1 GCA_023423285.1 Bacteroidota bacterium | reverse complement strand
TCAACAGCAGTTGCAAGTTCATCCATTACTGTCTGGTTCAGCGCGTTCAGTTTATCAGGCCGGTTAATGGTGATGGTGCAGATATGATCGTCGGTATCAACAATAAGCATGGTGTATGGCATGTGTTTAATTTTGTACAAATCTAATTTTTTATTACAGATAAATTTGTTATTTGCATACGGTGCGCGCACATTATAAATGCAACGCGCCTGCCGCGTGATTAATTTCAAACAGGTTATTATACATTTGCCTGCTTATGAGTTTTCTTACTGTTATTACATACATGGGCATTTTTGTATTTGCGCTGGCTGGAGCTTTTAAAGCAAGGGGCGCCAAACTTGATATTTTTGGCGGCCTTGTTGTGGCATTTGTTTCGGCTTATGGTGGTGGCACCCTTCGCGATCTTTTGCTGGGAATAGAACCCGTGAACTGGATGAACGATAATTTGGCCCTCACGCTGGTTTTTACAGGTACAGTCATTACTTTTTTGGTTAAAGACAGAGTGAATAACTTTAGAAGAACGATCTTTTTTACGGATGCTATCGGGCTGGGGCTGTTTACCGCCTGGGGCATAGAAGTGGCTGCGCGAAATGGCGTGAACGATGCGTATTCGCTTACCATGGGTGTGATAACCGCTACTTTTGGCGGCCTGATTGCAGATATATTTTGTGGCTACCCGCCGGCACTTTTAAGACGGGGTGAATTGTATGCTACAGCGTGCGCCATAGGTGGCATCTTATTCATCACGATCACTAAACTTTTGAATTTTTCGCATAATGTAGACCTTGCGATTTGCGTGGTGGTGATCGTAGCGATCAGGATTTACTCTAAAAGAAAACGACTGATGTTGCCGAATATTTAGCGGCGAATATGCAGGTTGCTACTTGTAATGTAGACAAGCGAATGTTCTGATACCTGTGGGAGCAATATTTTTAAAAATTCCTGTGCTCTTTTACCCAATTTTCAATGTAGGTATCTATATCGTGGGTATTGGTACCGGGGAAGAAAATGTGGTCAACTCCCATTTTTATAAGATGCTGCGCGTCATCATCGGGAATGATGCCGCCGCCAATCAAAAGCACATCGTTCATGTCTTTTTCTTTCATCAACTCAATTACTTTGGGAAAAACCGTCATGTGCGCACCAGATAAAATGCTGATGCCGACTACGTCTACATCTTCCTGCAAAGCAGTAGTTACTACCATTTCGGGTGTTTGCCGCAAACCGGTATAAATTACTTCCATACCGGCATCGCGGAGGGCGGTGGCAATGACTTTGGCGCCCCGGTCGTGGCCGTCTAATCCTACTTTTGCTACCAAAACTCTGATGGGTCTGTTCATAATAACAATTTATAAGCAAAAGTACCAGAATATTTAATGCTGAAAGGGTAAAAGCAACTGTTTTTAGTCATGTTTCAGATGAAATTGAAGCTTATTTATAACCCATTATATCAATCACCTGGTTGCAAAAACGATATTCAACGGGGTCGTTACTGCTCACGATCACTAATCTGTTCTTACAATATTTTTGCAACAGGTTGTGGTACATTTCAATTCCCTGCACATCCAGGTTGGTGCAGGGTTCATCAAGCAATATAAGCGGAACGTTTGATAAAATGGATTGCGCCAGTTTTACCCTTTGCTTCATACCGCTTGAAAACTGATTTATTTTTTTATTGCCGGCAAGGTGCAAACCCGTTTCCTGAATAATTTGTGCTACGGAAAGATCGTTCAGTAATGGTTTGAATTTTTTGTGAAACTGAATAAATTCGTCCAGCGTCATTTCTTCCACTACCTCTAAATAAGGCGCGCAAATAGTAGTGTGTTTGTAAATATTTTCGGGATTGATCGTTTCGCTGCCTATATACCAGCGGCAGGCGCCTTCATTAAAACTTATAGCGCCACTTAAGGCCTGCAACAGGGTGCTTTTACCGCTGCCATTGGTGCCTGTAATGGCGTAGGCATTTCCTTTTTCAAAAGTAAAATTGATGTGCCGGAAGATCCAGTCGTGGTTGTAACGTTTGCCCGCATCATTCAATACTATCTTCATCAATATTGCCTTTGTATTTTTTAATAATACCGCGGCTGCTTTCCTGTATAAAGGTCAGTATCTCGTCTCTTTCATCTGTAGCAGGAAATTCTTCTTCCAGGTATTGCACGGCCTGGCTTACATTAAGGCCTCTGTTGTAAATAATGCGGTAAATATCCAGTATGTGATTGATCTTTTCTATGGTGTAACCTTTTCTTTTTAAGCCAATGGAGTTTACGCCTCCATAGCTCAAAGGCTGACGCGCGGCTTTTATGTAAGGCGGCACATCTTTACTCACCAGCGACCCGCCACTAATAAAAGCATGGGAGCCTATCTTAACAAATTGGTGTACGGCGCATACACCACCAAAACCCACGTTATCGCCAAGCGTTACATGCCCTGCAATTTGGGTACTGTTGCTTAAAGTGCATTGATCGCCAATGATACAGTCATGTCCGATATGGCTGTAAGCCAAAATCCAGCAGCCATTACCTATCACAGTTTTCCAACGGTCGGCCGTGCCGCGGTGAATGGTTACAAACTCGCGAACCACACAATTATCACCAATTTCTACCGTAGTTTTTTCGCCAGTATATTTTTTATCCTGTGGTTCTGAACCTATTACGGTACCGGGAAATATTTTGCAGTTTTTGCCGATCCGGGTTCCTTCTTCAATGGTTACATTGCTGCCTATCCATGTTCCTTCGCCAATCACTACATCCTGATGAATAACGGAGAAAGGGTCAATCTTAACATTAGTAGCTACTTTTGCATTTGGATGGATATATGAATTGAAATGTATCATTCTGTGCAGTTAATAAAAAACTTTTGTTACAGGCTGCAAAAATAACCATTCAACATTTAATTGTTATTAATAATTTTATAATGTCTTGAATATCAACAGAAGGATATTGTTATTGACTATTTTGACTTTTTGCAAGGCTATACAATCAAATTACGTTTAACTGACAAAGGGAATGTTTTAAAGAGATAATTTTGTTCGCCCATGTTGGAGATAGATGAGATATTAAAAATGGCTGTGGATAGTAATGTCGCCGGGCTGGAACTGGTTGTAGAAAAAGACCAGTCAATACCCGCCGCCGTGCAGTACAACATCAGGCGATACAACAAGGCCCCGGAGCTTAGATTTGAAAACACAGGGCTTCTCATTTATACATTTAACAGCAATAAAGAAAGGGAGAACTACCTGCAGCTTAAATTTTGTGTGGCGGGAAATATGTATTGTAGTGATACGGTCTGCAAAAACTGCAAACTTGGCCAGTTTAAAAATTGCGCCAACAGTTCAGACAGCCTTGATTTAATACAAATCAGTTTCCCATCTACACAGCTATGCCAGTTTATAAAAGCAAAAGGCAAAACCCTTAGTGATGATGTATTGAGTTTTGGCCAGAAAACCTCTTTTACAAAAACACTTCCTGTATGCTCAAAAATAAAAGACATTATTGATGGATTAGTTAATAACCAATACAGCGGCAGCCTTGAAAACATCTATGCCAATGCCCAATTGCACATGCTTTTGCTGCTGAGCCTTGATTGTATTGCCGGTGATATGAAACCGATGCTGCCCGAATGCCGCTTTTTAAACAATCCTGCCGATAAGGAAAAAGTAGCGCAAGCCAAAGAAGTGCTGATGCAGCACATTGGCGAACCCATCACCATTAAAGAGTTGAGCCTTAAAGTAGCCATGAACGAATGCTACCTGAAAAAAGGTTTTAAAGAAATGTATGGCACCACCATTTTTGATTTTTATCAAAATCAACGTATGGAACACGCCAAATACTTACTTTATGAAAAAGGTATGAGTGTTACTGATGTTTCCCTGATGCTGGGTTATTCTTCTATTTCGCACTTCAGTACTGCTTTTAAAAAGCAAACCGGGCTAAAGCCCTGTGAATTGCTGTTAAGGTAAAACAGCGCGTATCAGCACTTTTTATTGTAGTTAGTTCTGATGTGCAAACCTATGGGTACAACTACTGCATTTAATATGAATGAATGTGCAAAACTCATAAAAACGGTGCGTAACCCTGTTTGAAACGCGTGGATACAAACATGTCAAAACATTTGGAAAAGCAGGTCGCCTGTGCTTATCTTCATGATGCAAATATGAACAGCCATTTACTTTCGCAAGATTTTAAACGCTTTTCAATTGCACCTTAGCAGATTCTTTGACAGAGGTTATTGCGAATCAAAGTTCCGAAAGTATGTGTTTTTAGCAATAAAAATAAGGAACCCGGAAATCTGATGAAGCAGTATACCACGGGTGAAGTTGAAGCTACACGCCGAAGCATTCCGGAAGCCTGTATGAAGTTTGAATCACCTAAGTGCAGCAATGTACTGATGGCCCAACCAACATACAAAGAACCGGGAACGCGGACGCGATAGCCGAAGCAAAACCAGACGCATGGATTATTCCCTTAGCTTGTTTTAACTGACGCACAGCAATGTGCAGATTTTTCTTTCAAACTAAGGATAGCCAAAGCGCCTGACATAGCTGAGGCAAATCAGCCGAAGCCTTGCCAGTTGTTCTGTGGATTGAAGCTTTTCTACGGATGGCAGCAATGCCCATGTTCGAAAGTGAAGATTCGCTCTACAGTGACAATGCTGAAGCTAATTTAAAAGCATCGGGTTAGTAAGTGAAAGTATGGGAAACCATACCTAAAACAAAACACGATGCTTTTTTTATGTCCTTACTTTTTTACTCCACATCTGCAAGTTCACTAATCAATTCTGCTACCAGCGCCGTCCATCCGGTTTGATGGCTGGCACCCAGCCCACGGCCACTATCTCCATTAAAATATTCGTAAAATAAGATTAGGTCTTCGTTTTCGGGCTTCTTGTAAAACCAATTGTGCTCTGCATAAATAGGCCTGTCTCCATTTTCATCTTTTTGAAAAAGACTGATCGCCCTTTTGGCCAATTGTGTTGAGATGTTAAACAGGTTCATTTTAATGCCAGAGCCCGTTGGGTATTCAACCATCAGACTATCGTGGTAAAACTTTCCAAGCCGGCGTATGCTTTGAATGATGAGAAAATTGATCGGTATCCACACCGGGCCGCGCCAGTTACTATTGCCGCCAAACATGTCGGAAGTAGAATCTCCGGGATCGTATCGAATAGTATGAACCTGACCATTAATAGTAACAGAATAAGGATTTTGCTCGTGGTATTTAGACAATGCCCTGATGCCGCCCGGTGATAAAAATTCATTTTCATCCAGCAGCCGCTTTAGCAGCGCTTCCAGCCTTTCTTTCTGAACCAGAGACAAAAGCAGTTCCTCTCCATTGCTCCGCTCTTCTTTTGGCCAGAACTTTTTGTTTTTGATACGGTAGTTTTTATACCAGTCAAAGCGTTTTTTGAAATCGGGCAGCTTGTCAAATACTTCTTTTTTGATAGTGCTAACGGCGTATAACGATGTCAGCCCCACAATAGACTGAATGCGCAGGGGATGCGGCTCTGCATCGTTTTGAGAAAGTACGTCATAGAAAAACTGGTCTTCTTCATTCCAAAGCACGTGTTCATTAAGCGCTTCGGCAATTAATATAAAATGCTCAAAGAATTTGGTGGCAACGTCTTCAAATGTTGGGTCTTCCATAGCAATTTCAACCGCCATGTCCATCATATTCAACGCGTAAGTGCCCATCCAGCTTGTACCGTCGGCCTGCTCTAATTGCATATCACCGCCGCCGTGATGGCTGCGGTTAAACACGCCAATATTATCAAGCCCTAAAAAGCCACCTTCAAAGATATTGTTACCGCCACGGTCTTTCCGGTTGATCCACCACGTAAAGTTGATCATGAGCTTATGAAAAACTTTTTTCAGAAAATCAATATCTCCTTTACCGGTTCGTTTCTTTTCCATTTCAAAAATTTCCATGGCTGCCCATGCCTGAACCGGCGGGTTCACGTCGCTAAAATTCCACTCGTAGGAAGGCAGTTGCCCGTCGGGTTTCATAAACCACTCGCGCATGAGCAGCAACAACTGGTTTTTAGCAAACACAGGGTCAATTGCTGCCATTGAAATACATTGAAATGCCTGATCCCATGCGGCATACCAGGGATATTCCCATTTATCAGGCATCAGTATTACATCCTGGTTTTTCAGGTGCGTCCACTCGTGATTGCGTCCTGTTGCCCTTGATTCGGGTATAGGCGTAATGCCATCAGATTTGGTTAGCCATTTCTCCACATCGTAGCGGTAATATTGCTTGTTCCATAAAAGGCCTGCTAAGGCACGGCGTTGTATCAGGGCTAGGTCTTGCGGTAAGCCTTTGGGTAGAATGGCTGCATAAAATTCATCTGCCTCTTCTTTTCTTTTCTGAAAAATATCTTCAAATCCGGGCTCAAAAGGGTTTTGAATTTCGCCGGCGCTTAGCCGGCAATAAATATGAATGGTTTCACCGGCTTTTACAGTGCGCCTGTAAACGGGCGCAAAACGGGTACCGGTTCTGCGTTCGCGAAGTTGGCTTGTATGCTTATCGTGTATGATGGCATTGTGAAAGGCATCTTTGGTAAAAATAGTTTCGTTTTCAATACCCTGTACCACCTGCGTGTTGGTTTCATTATCGGTAAATAGCGCGTCATCTGCATCCTGGTAATAAAAATAATAATTACCCATGCGCGGGTGTTCGGCACAAACTGTATTGCTGCTTAGTGGCGAAATGCTGGGTTCGTCTGGCGCAAGGCCATAACTCCATTTATTATAGAACCACAACATGGGCAAAACCGTTATGGGAGCCGGCTCGTGATAACGATTAGTAATGCTGATGCGGATGCCAATATCCTGGCTATTGTGTTTGGCATAAGTGATGTGAACATCGAAGTATTCATCATTGTCAAAAATGCCGGTATCTAAAATTTCAAACTCAGTTTCTTCCTTACTTAACTCTTTGTTCTTTTGCTTTAGCAACTCGTACGGAAATGCCTGCTGCGGGTATTTGTACAGATATTCCATGTAGTAATGCGTAGGAAGATTATCCAGATAATAATAAAGTTCCTTTACGTCTTCACCGTGATTGCCTTCGTAATTGCCCAGGCCAAAAAGCCGTTCTTTTAAAATAGGGTCTTTACCGTTCCATAAAGCCACGGCAAAACAAAGGTTTTGAAAATAATCAGAGATGCCAGCCAGGCCGTCCTCTCCCCACAAATAAGCCCGCAGGTGTGCCTGGTCAAAAGGAAAGTACCCCCAGCTATCTCCCCACACTCCATAATCTTCACGCACGGTGCCCCATTGGCGTTCACTTACATAACATCCCCATTGCTCAAGCGGCACAGGCTTTTGTGCATTTTCGTTTAGCCTTCTGTGTTCTGCTGTCATTTAAATAATCTCAGTTGTTTCAAAAGTAGTGCTTTGCAGGTAAAATACGAAGATGGCTTGCTACGCAGAATCCTTTACAGGCAAATGTTTTTGCGGAAAGATAGGTTAATAATTCCTGTAAACATTGTACAGTACTTTCTTATCGTATTCGGTAAGCGTGGGCGATAAATCGGTTTGTATATAATGTAGTTTGAAAGCTTTGATGGCAGCAGATTGATTGCTGATATCAAAACCTATTACCCGCAGCGCAAGCAGCGCGTTAAAGTCGGCCGGAGGGGTAATCAGGTTGTAAGCATCGTACCAGTAACCAAAGCCGGCATCTGCCAGTGTTTTCCATGGAAAAAATTTACTGGGGTCGTTTTTACGTGTAGGTGCAATATCGGAGTGGGCTATAAAATTTGCCTGCGGAATGCCGTATTCCTTTTTTAAAAATGCCAACAGTTTTATAAGGGCATTAATTTGCACATCGCTGAAGGGCTCATCGCCATTATTATCAATCTCAATACCCAGGCTGCTCGAGTTCATGTCTGTAATATTTCCCCATTTACCATTTCCGGCATGCCAGGCCCGCATATAATCATTCAGCATTTGGTGCACCACGCCATCACGTCCAACAACATAGTGCGCGCTCACGCTGGTTCTGCTGATGGAGAATGTGAAAAGCGTTTGCTCAGCGCTTGTTTGCGCCGTATGGTGCAAAACCACAAAGTTGGGCTTGCGTACGTTAAAATTAACCGTGGTATTCCATTCGCTGGCGTTTACTGCCGGGTTTTTTGGATTTTTCACCACCGACATAACATTCAATAACGAGTCCATCATTCTGCGATACACAGGCCTTGCTGACACCTGCTGAATACTATCTGTAATATGCTTATAATAAGCGCGGCTTCGGTAAACAGGGCGGGCTGCACCTGTTGCAGGCGGCGTATATACTGGCTGTGGTGGCGGAGTGGTTTTTTGCGGGGCAGAAGTTGCCTTTTCTTCTTCACGCTGTTTGGTAATTTGACCGGGTTTTGTAAATACGGTTTGATTGGGATGTTTGGTTGAAGGCGCTTTAACTACAGGTTTTTGCTGCTGTTGAGGTGGAGTTTTTACTAACACGTTGGTACGCGCGGGTTGAGACGGTGTACAGGAATAAACAACAATGGACAATAAAGCCAAAATCATTAATGTTTTTGTGCTAAACATTTCTAATGCTGATCTTTTCTTAGTAAAATAATTCGTAAATAAAGCCGTTCCTGTGATAAAAGTAACGAAATCACTCGTAAAACGACCGTTCACGCTAAAAATTGTACAGGCAATGAAATATTTTATGATTTTGTTAAAGCTCTCTATCTTTAAGCATCAACCTCACATCGCAGTTTTCATTCAATAGCAATGGTTCAAAATTACTTTGCAACTGATGCTAAAACTATTATACATGATTTCTGAAAAAAATGCTGCAAACATTATCATTTTTGGCGGTTTTGGCGACCTGTCGTGGCGCAAACTCATTCCTGCTTTTTACAATTTGTACATTAATGGGTACATGCCGGAAGAGTTTACAATCTTCGCAATGGACTATCACGGCCTGCCAGATGCCGCATACGATAAGCACATGCTCGAAGGCATTAACACCTTTTCGAGAAGCGGCAGAATCAATAAAAAACAATGGATGAAGTTTAAAGACAAGCTGAATTATTTTCAAGGAGACTTTAAGGTACCGGATACTTTTCCACGGCTGAAGGAAGCCATTGAAGCCAACGACGCCGCCTGGGGTGCCCGCGCCATTCGTTTGTTTTATTATGCCATATCACCTGGTTTTATCGAAACGGTTTCGAAAGGCATTGCCAAAAATAAAATGGCAGATGATGAAACCAAAGACAGGATCGTTGTTGAAAAACCTTTTGGCACTGACCTGGCATCAGCAAAAGCACTTAATAAATTATTGGGATCAGCTTTTAAAGAAACACAAATTTACCGTATAGATCATTACCTGGGTAAAGAAGTAGTTCAGAATATTATGGCTTTCAGGTTTGCCAACCATATTTTTGAACCACTGTGGAACCGCCAGTTTATTGATCATGTGCAAATTACCGTGGCAGAGCAGGTTAGCGTGGGTACCCGCGGCAGCTATTACGATAAAAGCGGCGCCCTACGCGATATGATACAAAACCATCTGATGCAGCTGCTTACCATTATTGGCATGGAATGCCCTGTAAAATATGAAGCAGAATATGTGCGTGATGAAAAAGTAAAAGTGCTGAGCAGCGTGCGCGCATTAACCGCCGCAAAGGTAAATACAGATGTAGTAAGAGCTCAATACACTGAAGGGGAAATAAACGGTGAACTGCAACAAGGTTATACTGACGAAACAAATGTGGCGCGCAACTCTTATACCGAAACTTATGCAGCTTTAAAGTTATTTGTTGACAACGCGCGGTGGAAGGATGTTCCTTTCTTTTTACGAACGGGTAAGTCACTTACCGAACAATCCTCCATCATTGTAATCCAGTTCAGAGATACACCTCATAAGATATTTGCAGATGATATAACGCCCAACAGACTCATCATCAGCATACAACCACAGCAAGAAATCGTCCTGCTTTTTGAAGCAAAAGTACCGGGCATGCGCATGCACTTAAAACCGGTGGAAATGGACTTTACTTATCGCACTTCCTTTACCGAACAATCGCCCGAAGCTTACGAAACCCTTTTGCTTGATGTACTCGAAGGCGATGCCACGCAGTTTATGCGGGCAGACCAGGTGGAAGCTGCCTGGAAAATTGTAATGCCCATACTCAACAAGTGGAACAAATCAAAAACAGGTATGCAGAAATATGCCGCAGGCACCTGGGGACCAAAAGCTGCTGACAAACTGATCCAAAAATCAGGATTTGAATGGATATTATTACCTACCGATAAAATTTCTATTTGCCATGAAGCCGGTAAACGAAAAAAATAACAACATACAGCTCATCTGGAAAGATACTGAAGCGCTAAGCTTTGCCGCTGCGCATTATTTTGTAAAACTTTGCAACGAAAACATTGCCAAAAAAGGCCTTTTCACCGTTGCGCTTTCCGGTGGCAGCACGCCAAAACGCCTTTATGAAATACTTTCCTTAACCACGTTCAGCCGCAATATCAACTGGAAAAAAACATTGCTGTTTTGGGGTGATGAACGTTTTGTACCTCATACGCACGGGCAAAGCAATTATAAAATGACCAAAGAAGCTCTGCTGGATCGCGTCAAAATTCCAGGTAAAAATATTTTTCCCATTCCCACACAGGGCCAGCCGCAAATTTGTGCACAGCAATACGAAGCCACCATCAAAAATGCCCTGGGGCGCAGCCACTCTTTCGATCTTACGCTTTTAGGCATGGGTGATGATGGCCATACGGCCTCGCTTTTCCCTGGCACGGGTATTTTACAGGAACATAAAAAGCTAATAAAAGAAGTGAGGCTGAAAGACAAGCAAACCTGGCGCATCAGTTTTACTTACCCACTCATCAATAAAAGTAAGGAGATCATGTATTTAATTGCCGGAGATAACAAAGCGCCTGTAATTAAGAAAATTTTTTCAGGGCGTGCCCTTAAAACCTCCTATCCCATTCAAAACGTGAACCCTGCTAAAGGCACTGCTGTATGGATGCTTGATGAAGCAGCAGCCGGCGGAATATTCAGATAGCTGTAAATTGATTTTGAAATTCCATATGCTTCAGCACCTGCCAGTTTCTAAAGCCGTCCATCCGTTTTATCAGCAGCATCTGGTCTGCCAAAAATGTAGCGGTAAAACTTCTCTGTTCAAATGCTGGCCAGCTTTTTTCAAACTGCCACAGGTACAGGCGTTGAGCCAGTGTAATTCTGGGCAATTCGTTAAACCGTATGCCTGGTAAAGTATGTGTGACAGTTTTTACCTTACTCACAAGGTATTGCAGCGTTTCTGCTTCTTCAACACCGATGTATATCTCTCTGTTATCAATTTGTCCAAAGTTTTTCAGGTGCAATTTAAACGGCATAAATCCGATCGCGACAAAATTCAGTGCATCTGCAATTTGCTGCTCACTGCTTTCGTGCAGCGAAAAAGTGGCCAGGTAAATAAATGGATTGCCGCCTGCAATCACCATTCCTTTATAATCCTGATCAAGATCCGATTTTATAGCCGTAATCTTTTTATGAATGGCTGGCGGCGTATCAACGATCAGCCTGTAATCATTCAGCGGGTCGTGACTATGTAGGATAGATGTCTGCATTCCAGAAATACCTATTCAAATCCCACGCCATTATAATTTTCATTTTAGCGTTCTGCATCTATTGAAAGGTTACAGAACTCTTTGGCTCATTAAATTACTTTATTAACCCTGTAAACGCGCCAAATTCGAAACCCCCTATTTTTGCAACGCATCAACTGAAAATGTTTTTATGAACCCGCATAAAAGTTTTAGCAATAATATTGTAACCATCGCCGGAAATGCTGTTCAGCATCGTTGCGTCGCACACTTCAGCAACAGTATTACTATCTGGCTTTTTTTATCTGTTTTATTGTTTACGTCCTGCACTCAAAACAACGTGAAGCAAGACAACAGCCTTAAGAAGTATTTCGTTGAAAATAACCTCACCGGAACATTTGCTTTACTGGATAACGGCACCGGCGTGTTCACCGTTTATAACCTGCCACGCTACCGCGACAGCGCTTACCTTCCAGCCTCCACGTTTAAAATTGTAAACTCGCTCATCGGCCTGCAAACCGGCAAAATTATTAGCGACACTATGGTCATACCCTGGGATGGCGTGCAGCGCCCTATACCTGACTGGAACAAAGATTTGAACATGCAGGAAGCATTCAGAGCCTCTGGAGTGCCTTATTACCAGGAGGTGGCGCGCCGCATAGGCAAAGACACCATGCAATTTTGGCTGGATAGTTTGCATTATGGCTCCGGCAAAAAAGACACGCTCTTTAAAATACGATCGGCAATAGATACTTTCTGGCTTGACAATACAGTAAAAGTTACACCTGATGAAAACCTGGGCCTAATAAAAAAGATATATTTTAATGAACTCCCGTTTTTTAGGCTATACCAGGAAAAAGTGAAACAGGCTATGCTGATGGAAAGCAATGCCAATTACAGGCTGGGTTATAAAACAGGCTGGGCTACCACGCAGAATGCGCACGCTCTGGGCTGGGTGGTGGGTTGGATTGAAGAAAACAATCATCCTTACTTCTTTGTTTTAAACGTTGAATCTGCAGATAAAAATTACGACATGAGCACCGTACGTTTAAAAATGCTGAAAGACATTTTAAAGCAATTAGGCTTTTTTGAAGGAAAGATGTAAAGCAAAGCAGTTTTAACTTCATACTGAGATTTGCAGCGTCCCGCAGGCATTACTTTTGCTGTAACCAAACAAATTTTCAGCTTGAACTTTCAGTTTCAATATATCAATTTTGTATGGCTCTTTGCCGGGCTGCTGGTTTTCATCCTACTTTTCTGGTCGGTAAAAAAATGGAAACGCAGAACGGCCCGTAAAATAGGAGAGCCGGGTATTGTAAAAGCCATGCTGCTGCGCTACTCACCGCGCAGGTTCAATCTAAAATTTTTTATGCTGACGCTTGCCTTTGCATTTGGAGTGCTGGCGGCAATGAGCCTTCGTAAGCCCGGCGGCAATGATGGCATCAGGCGCGAAGGTATTGACGTGGTTTTTGCGCTTGACTTAAGCAAGAGTATGCTTGCACAGGATGTGGCGCCCAGCAGGCTGGATCGCGCAAAAGAATTTATTTCAAAAATGCTCAACAGCATGCAGCAGAACCGCGTTGGGTTGGTATGGTTTGCCGGCAAAGCCTATGTGCAAATGCCCATAAGCAGCGACCACAGCGCAGCGCATATGTTTGTAGCTGATGCTTCGCCCGATATTATTCCTATAAAAGGCACTGTAATTGGAGATGCGCTGGAGCAAAGTATGCGGGCCTTTGGCGACAGGGAAACAAAATACAAAGCAGTCATTTTAATTTCAGATGGCGAAGACCATGATGAAAAAGCAATAGAACTCTCAAAAGAACTTGCACAAAGAGGCTTGATGCTGAACACTGTTGGCATCGGCTCGCCTCAGGGCACTTACATACCTGATGATTCCACAGGCACAAACAAAATAGATGATGCCACCGGGCAGGTTATTATTTCAAAACTAAATGATAAGTTGTTGCAGCAAATTGCTTCTAATACAAATGGATTGTATGTGCCACTGGGCAACACCACGGAGGCTATCAAATCTATTAACGATCAGTTGGCGCAAATTGATAAAAAGGTAAGTAACGACATGAGCCTGATGAGCTTTACTTATTACTTCTGGGTTTTTGCCGCGCTGATGTTACTGGCCTTACTCATTGAACAAATATTGCCCGAAGGCGCAGAAAGAAATAACAGCTACAAGGTAGCTAAACATGATTAACATGAAATGGCTGATCACAATATTATTTTTATTACAATTACCTTCCAAAACAGGAGATGACCTGGCCCCGCAAAGCATAAAGGATGGCAACCGCCTGTACCACGCCGGCAAAATGGCTGAAGCTGAAAAAGCTTATGATGCAGCGGTGAATAGTGAGCATAAATACACGGCGCTTTTTAATAAAGGAAATGCCCAATACCGCCAGAAAAAATTTAGTGAAGCTATTAAAACCTACACCCAGGTATCTTCAGCCAATACAAATAACAACATGATGCTACGGTCAGCAGCTTATTACAACACCGGCGTGGTTTACAGCAGCCAGCAAAAACTGGAAGAAAGTATTGAAGCATATAAGAATGCTTTACGCCTGAACTGGCACGACACCAAAGCCCGGGAAAACCTTCAAAAAGCCTTAATGGAGCTTAAAAAACAATCTGGCGGTGGCGGTGGTGGCGGAGAAAATAAGGAACCATCTCAGCAACCCTCAAAATCAAACATCAGCCAAAGCCAGGCCCGGCAGCAACTGGAAAGGCTTGAGGAAAAAGAACGTGCCTCACAGCAAAAGATCACGGAAAGAAGAGGGCAATACGGCGGCAATGCCGGTAAGGACTGGTAGCAATTAATGCACCCCCTTTGACTTCATCACCCTGTTAAGCCATTTTAAAATAATAAACAGAAATACAGCCGCGGCAAACAGCAGGAAGAAGTTCAGCCAGAAAAAGCTGGCCTTGTCATCATATTTATCCCACTGGCTGGAAAGCACACCACTAAGTTTATTGCCTATTGATGTAGATAAGAACCATCCGCCCATCATTAAAGAAGTAATGCGCTCGGGGCTTAGTTTTGAAACAAGAGACAATCCCATGGGACTAAGCAACAACTCTCCAA
>JAFAFV010000121.1 GCA_023423285.1 Bacteroidota bacterium | reverse complement strand
CACGCGCCGATGTGCCGCCCCAAAAATAAGGAAGGCCCACAAAGCGTTTGGCCACGTTTTCAATACTGCTTCCGGTAAGTTGTATCGAACGCCGCCAGTCGTCCCAGGTTTTTACAGCCCGCGCATCAATAAAACCGCTTCTTCCATCAGGAAACACTACTTTGTATTTTCCTTTTTTCTTTTTGCTGCCCTCTACCTGCAAAATATTGCCCATCACCACTTCTGATACAATATCTCCTGCTCTTGGCGAAGTGTAAACAAAAGACGTATTGTCTGTAACAATGAGCCTGGGTTTTCGATTGATGCGGCGCAGCGTGGCAGAATCGAAAAGTGCGTTGAGGTTGGCAGCCCACCCTTCGTATCCTTCGGGCGTTTGCACCTGGTACCAGTTTCTTTTTTTAGCCAGAATTTTTAAGGGCGTACCCAGCAAAACCTGCGTGGTCATTTCAGAAGAATAAGCAGGCGCCCGGCGAATGTTGACCACCGATTGCGATGCCAGCGCCCAGGTTTTGGCGCCCAAACGGCTTGAAGGTATGAGCGAAGTATCCCCGCCCGCATCAGTAGGTTGAGCATTAGAAAGCGCAGAAACCAGTAGCAGGTAAATAATAAAAAATCTTTTCAGCATGATCATTTCTTTAAACAAGGAGGATAAAGTTAAATAAAATGAACCATTTGAGCTTATATTTGGCTGCATGGCCAGGCGGCCGTTTTTACAGATACAGTGTAAATTTTTACTAAACACTTTCAGCATGAAACAGATGATATTTTTCATTTTACTATTGATGAGCGTATTATCAAAAGAGGCTCTTTCCCAGGGCTTCACGATAAAAACCAAAGGTGATTTTCCTTACCTGGTGTACAGCAGTAGTGCGAGCGACCGGCTGGGAGGCGCTAAAATGACCTACCTTGATACGGCCATCTTAATGAAAGCCAACCGCATATCTAACGGAAATTATGCGGTACAGTTATCTAAAAATCATGAAGCTTTTATTCCTACGGATTATGCCGATGTGGTGAACACAACCCTTAGCCAGGAATACCTTGGCGGCTCGCTCAAGGCATACGGAGACAGCGCTTATGACTATGTTACTTTTAATACCAATGGTGTGAAATTGCCTTACCGCTCGGTGATGCAGGTATATCCTTCAAAGCTCATTGTAGATGTTTTTGGCATTGGCAACAATACCAACTGGATCATGCACAACCACGATTTACTAAAGATGGTAAAACAGGTTTCTACCGAGCAGGTGGAAGATGATGTCTATCGCATTATTATTGACCTAAAGCACGAGCAGAACTGGGGTTACCGCATCAGTTACGATACAGCCAATTACAATTACCTCACCATCCGTTTAAAGCATCCTCCCAAAACAAAAACCTTAAAAAATCTTAAAGTAGCCATTGATGCCGGACATGGCGGCTCCAACGTTGGCGCTCGCGGCGTAAGCGGCAGAGTAACTGAAAAAGAATACAACCTTATAATAGCTCAATTACTGGCAGAAAAATTACGAAGTCAGGGTGCGAAGGTTTTCATGACGAGAACAACTGACAAAACGCTCTCCATGGATGATCGCTTAAAAATGTTGCAGGAATATCAGCCAGACATCATGCTCAGCATTCACCTCAACGCGGCAGCGCGTGATACCGTAAGGGGCGTAAGCACTTATTACCGCTACCCGGGTTTCAAAAATCTTTCATTGAATATACTTAACCGCATGGCGGAACTCGATATAGACAATTGGGGCAACGTAGGCAACTTTAACTTTACACTCAACGCACCTACCGAATATCCGAATGCTTTGATAGAAGTGGCGTTTGTTTCTAACCCCGAAGATGAAAAAAGGATATTAAACGCCGAATTCAGAAAGAAGGCAGTTGACAAAATCCGCATCGGGATTGAAGATTTTTTAAAAGATGCGATAAAGCATTGATGCCAGGCTTCAAATTATGCATACCCCACCATTCAACAATATATTACCTTTTGACGGCGAAACTTATTACTTAGGTAAAATAATAGATGGCAACACAGCAGCACGCTATTTCTCTTCACTGTTGCACACTATTCACTGGCAGCAGGATGTAGTTGTTATGTTTGGTAAAACCATTACCACAAAAAGAGAAGTAGCCTGGTACGGGTGTGAGAGGCTGACATACAGGTATTCAGGTAAAACCAAAACAGCGCTTTTGTGGACAACCGAATTATTAGAATTAAAATCAATTGTAGAAAAAATATCAGGGGAAGATTATAATTCTTGTTTACTAAATTTATACCACACAGGCGGTGAAGGTATGGGCTGGCATAGTGACGATGAAAAAGACTTAAAGAAAAACGGTACTATCGCTTCGTTAAGTCTGGGCGCAGAAAGAAAATTTTCATTCAAACATAAACAGTTGAACGAAAAGGTTACTCTATTACTTCAAAACGGCAGCTTGCTGATTATGAAAGGAGCCACGCAGCAACATTGGCTACATCAGCTCCCTCCCTCAAAAAAGATCATGGAACCGAGGATCAATTTAACCTTCAGGCAAATTATTCAATAATGATTTTGATATGGGAAGTAAGGTTGCCATATTTAGCCACAATGTAACCGTAGCCCGCTTTGTTACCAGCCGTAAACGTTGTACCGGAATAAGTGCCCAATGAATTTGTTGTAATATTAATTCCTGAAACGCTTGTATTTACTACCTGGCCGTATTGATTCAATCCATAAAAAACAGGCGTAAACACCTGGTTCTTTGCCAGCCTCACACTAAATTGTTTTGGCGCTATTTCCGCAATCTGAGAATCGTCCGGCGCTTTGGACACTGCAAATATTCCCGCAACAACGCTCCGTTCTGTTCCATCGCTGGGATTGTTTACCGTTCCAACTTTATCCAGATACATGGTACTGGAACCACCTCCATCCAAATTAAGCGCATCCGTTGCGCCATAATATTTCATGATCTGGGCCATTTCAGAAGTTAAAACATCGGCTGCAATGGTTGAGCGGCCATCTATCACACACATATAAACTTTACTACCGTTATTTGAAAATCCGATGCCGGTCCTGGGATGTTTTTCATCTCCATTCCAGAAATCCTGCTGGATGGATCCATTTTTCATGATGATTTGCCGACCGCCTGCTATATTATGTGGTGTAATGGAAGCTCCACTGCGTGGAACCAAACCGAACTTCAATTTTATTACGTCATTTACGTTAAGCTGATCCAGGAAAGCTTTACCCGTTCCGGTTCCGGACAAAATGGAAACAGAATTAGAAACCGCATGGTTGCCCTGATTTGGATAAACTTCTACTACTTTCATATCTGTTTCTCCGTTATAGTTCACTTTGCCGCTAACAGGAGTTACCGCCACCTCTGTGCGGTTGTTGTTTGTACCGGTTGTTTTTCCACAGTAAATATTAAAGAACATCAGACTGTTAGGGTTCGACATTGTATAATAGTTGATCGTATCAATGTTCCTTGATTGTGATCCGATGGTTGCAGAAGCCGAATAAGTAAAGGCATCAATGTACATTTTTTTTTGAGCGTCAAAAATAGCGTTGCCCGCATAAAGGCTCCCGGTTATTGCAGCATTATCAGCCGGCGATCCCAAAACCCCTTCAATCATATTCGCGTTCCTTGGGTATATAGTTGTGGTATTATAAAAATCTGAATTGGTACCTGCTATATAGCGGATGCCTGCAGCAGATTTTCTAATAGCCATAGCCGAAGGCCTTTCCTGATTGGAAACAGAATCCCTCCCAATCACAGGGATCATAGACAAATATTGGTTATTCATATCTGCCACCGTTATGAATGCTTTTATTGGCTTGGCAGCTGATGCACTGAAAAGATGTAAAGCCATATAATAAGCGCCCGGCCCGATTTTAAAATAAGATAACGTATCTATTTTGTAAGAAATTCCACCAACATAGGCTGTTGCTGTTGAAACCGTGGCAAACGAAAAATCCAACAGGTTTGATTGCACAACGCCTGAGGACGTAGTATTTTTAACGGATAGTTTTATACTGCCCACCCCAACAGGAATAATTGCTGCTAAGGAGGTGGGGGAAGAGGAAATAGCAGCCACCTCTTCATTATCAAAATAAATTTTTGATGTACCGTCGAAATTATTCCCGGTAATGGTTATAGTGTCGCCAGTCATAAAAGACCTTGCATTTAAAGAAGCAATAACAGGCCTGGCAACTACCGGGGCGTATGTAAATGCGACTGCATTGGATTTTTGAGTACCGCTATGCACCACTACCTGAGCGGCGCCGCTACCCGTTGGCACAATCACATTAATTTCTGCTGGAGCTAAGGAAGATATCTGAGCATTTACAGTTCCAAATAAAACGGTTGAACCCGTTTTAAAATGTTTACCGCTGATCACAACTGCATCGCCGGCTGCGGCAGTTGCAGGAGTTATGGAAACTATTTCAGGACTAAGCACTATTGGCTCTTTATCAACAGGATTTTTTTTACAAGACATCCCGACAAAAAACAAAAGCAAAACGAGGGCGCTTTTTTTCATCTTAATACAGTTAGTTTAAGAATATTTCAATGCAAACCAAATGTACTGAAAAAATAATCAGGCATATAATTTAATCTTATAAGAATGATAAAAACATGCACTGGCATCATGCTTTTCTGAACAATTTCACCACCTCCGAAAGCACAAAAGGAACGATGCCAGCGATAATAGCAATTGTCCAGCCTCTGCTGTCTAACATTACCAGTCCGAACGCATCTCTCAAAAACGGAATAAACATAACGCCTATTTGCAACACAAGTCCCAGCACAATAGCACCAATCAGGTATTTGTTGGAAAACAGCCCAATCTTAAAAACAGATTTTTTCATGTTTCTTACACTTAGCGAATAAAACAACTGGCAGGCAATTAAAACAAGGAAGGCAAGTGTGCGTGCATTTTTCAATACTTCTTCAGGAACGTTTTTGTCAAAAGGAGAAAAACCTCTTTCGTAATAGCCATACCAAAAAGCAAGGATGGTAAGGCCGCCAATTACCAACCCGCCAATAGCGGCGTGCCAGCCTGCGCCGTGAGCAAAAAAACTTTCTCTCGGGTCACGGGGTTTTTCTTTCATCACATCAGGGTCACCGGGGTCCATACCCAGGGCAATAGCCGGCAGCGAATCAGTGATGAGATTAATCCATAAAATTTGTGTGGCAACTAAAGGCGCTGCCCAGCCAATGGAAAGTGCGGCAAACATAGCTATCACTTCGCCCAAATTACAGGTGAGTAAAAAAACAACCGACTTTTTAATATTATTGTAGATGTTTCTTCCCTGCTCTATAGCTGATACGATGGTAGAGAAATTATCATCCGTTAAAATCATGTCTGAAGCGCCTTTGGCCACATCGGTACCCGTAATGCCCATGGCCACGCCAATATCAGCAGCGTTTAATGAGGGAGCATCGTTCACGCCATCGCCCGTCATGGAAACAATATTACCACCTGCCTTCAAACCACGAACGATTTTTACTTTATGCTCGGGCGATACCCTTGCAAACACACGGTATTCTTTCACTTTCTCTCCAAGCTGTTCATCAGTAATATGGTCAAAATCTTTACCTCCAATGGCCTGATCAATATTTTCTGCAATGCCCAGATCTTTTGCTATTGCAAACGCTGTATTCTTATGATCGCCTGTGATCATAATGGTGGTGATACCCGCTTCTCTGGCCAGCCGGATGGAGTCTTTAACTTCTTCACGCGGCGGGTCAATCATACCCACAATACCCAGCAACGTGATGTCGTTTTCCATTTTATCGTTTTCAATGTAACCGTTCACATC
>JAFAFV010000105.1 GCA_023423285.1 Bacteroidota bacterium | reverse complement strand
GGGTTGTTGTCTGCTGCAAATGCATTTATACTAAGGAACAGTGCAGCTAAGAGGATTAAGTTTTTCATTTTTTAAATTTTAAGAGTTATTATTTTTTTGTTTTGTTTCTGATACAAAAGTAGCGTGCGTAGGCGCCTCGGGTCAACAGCTTTTTGGTGAACAGTAGTGTGAAAAGCGGTAAACGGCACTATCCGCGGGGCGAAAGAACAAGCAGCTATGCAACCTTTTTATAAGCATCGGTGAATGACGGTTTTATGGGTTACTTATGTGCTATCGGTTTACCCTAAATAATTACTTTGTGCAGCTCTCAATAAAAATTGTTGCAAAGTCCTTCGTTCCATTACTGCTGCAAATCGAAAAGCAACCGTGGTGAATTGTTCCGTTTATTGGGAATCTTTAAGATGGCAAGGCTACGTAGCAGCGCAAGATTCGGTGTTGACTTATAATCCTGATTCTTTTTTAACACCGGCAAACAATAGAGTCATCTCATCAAAAAAAATGCTTTAATAAGTATCGGTCTTTTTTCTTGAGCACAATTGACCCCGCTGCTATATATTCGCTATAGCATATTCAAAAAAATCTTTAAAGTAAAATAGATTCCACAAATGGCAGGTCATAAACAAAAGCTGGAAGAAAAATTTGAAGAGGTTTACAAAAGCCTTAACGAGCAACAACGCGATGCGGTGGACACCCTTGAAGGGCCTGTAATGGTGATTGCCGGACCAGGAACAGGTAAAACGCAAATACTGGCCGCACGCATCGCAAGAATACTACTTGAACCCGACCATTTTCCTGAAAATATTTTATGCCTCACTTATACGGATGCGGGCGTGGTGGCCATGCGCAAACGGCTGCAACAATTTATTGGCGCCGATGCCTACAAGGTAAATATTTACACCTTTCACGCTTTTTGCAATGATGTGATACAGGATAATCTTTCGCTGTTTGAAAAAACTTCTTTAGATCCGATCTCAGACCTGGAAAGGATTGCTTTATTAAAACAACTCATTGATGCGTTTCCTAAAAATCATCCTCTTAAACGCTATCGGGGAGAAGTGTACTATGAAATCTCCAACCTTACCCACCTGTTCTCTACCATGAAACGCGAAGGCTGGAAACCCTCGTTTATCAATGAAAGAATAGATGATTACCTCACCCGCATTCAACACAGTGATGAGTATAAATATAAAGTGAATAGGGGTCATAATAAAAAAGGCGACTACAAACCCGCATATTATGAACAGATAGAACGCATGGAAAAACTTCGTGCTGCTGTAAACGAGTTTGAAAATTACCAGCAGCTCATGCGTCAGAATAACCGCTACGATTTTGATGATATGATCAACTGGGTGATCAATGCGTTTGAAGAAAATCCCAACCTGCTTGCCACTTATCAGGAGCGCTTTCAGTACATCCTGGTAGATGAGTTTCAAGATACCAGCGGCACACAAAACAAAATTGTGCAACTGCTCATCAGCTATTGGAATAAACCCAACGTGTTTGTGGTGGGAGACGATGACCAAAGTATTTACCGCTTTCAGGGTGCAAACGTGCAGAACATGCTTGACTTTGCGCAGCAGTACTCCAACGATCTTAAAACCGTTATTCTCACCAATAATTATCGCAGCATTCAGCCCATATTGGATGTTTCAAAAACCCTCATCAGCAGAAATAACGAACGGCTGGTGCGCCAGCTCGAAGGTCTGAGTAAAGATCTGCTTGCGGCCAACAGTGCTATCAACCAGTTAGACCATCCGCCCGTTATTATTGAATATAAAACGGCCACTGAAGAAATGGTGGGCATCACGCTTAAGGTAGAAGAATTGATTGGTGAGGGCGTGGCGCCGGGCCGCATTGCCGTTATTTATAGAGAAAATAAATACGGCGAAGAACTGGCACACTATTTCAGGATTAAGCAAATACCTGTATACAGCAAGCGCAACATCAACCTGCTGGAACAGCCTTTTATAAAAAAAATTGTAACAATTCTGCGCTATCTCAATGCCGAGCACGATATGCCTTACAGCGGCGATGAAATGCTTTTTGAAATACTGCATTACGATTTTTATGAAAACCCGCCCATTGAAATTGCCAAGCTGAATGTGGAGCTTAACCATAAAAAATACAATGGCCAGCTTACCTCGCTGCGGCAACTGTTGCATGAAAAAGCCAACACACCGCCGAAAGACCTGTTTGACACAGGTCTGCCACAATCCATGAAAGATTTCAGCATGGTGTACGAGCAGTTGATCGCCGATGTTGCCAACATGACCATACAGCAACTCATGGATCACATCATTCGCAACGCAGGCGTATTATCATACATCATGCAGTGCGATAAAAAGATTCTGATGATGCAGTTTTTAACCGCCTTTTTTGATTTTATAAAAGAAGAAAACCGGCGCAAACCTACGCTTAGTCTGCAAGGGCTAATCAGCCTGATAGACCTGATGGAAAGTGAAAAAGTGCCTCTGCCCATGGTACGCATTTCGGGCACCGATAATGGCGTAAACCTGCTAACCGCCCACGGCAGTAAGGGCCTGGAGTTTGAGTATGTTTTTCTGGCTGGTACCAATTGCAATGTTTGGGAAAAGAAAAGCAAAAAGAACATTGGTTACAAATTACCCGATACCATGTTCACATCGCTGGCAGAAGGTAACGATACAGAAGAGCTGCGACGCTTGTTTTACGTGGCCATTACACGGGCAGAAAAGTTTTTGTTCATTTCTTATGCCAGTTTTGACAGCGCTAATAAAGCACTGGAACCATCTATGTTTATTGCTGAAATTTTAGAGCATCATCCTTTTAACATTCAACAAAAAGATATTTCGCAGGAACAGTTGTTTGATTTTCATCATCTCATTCTCGGCAGCCAGTTGCCTGTGATGCCCAACGCTGAAGATGATTTTATTGATGGACTGTTGAGCCGCTTTGTCATGAACGTTACGGCATTAAACAATTATCTTGATTGCCCGCTGAAATTTTATTATCAGAACTTATTGCGTATCCCATCCGGTAAAAATGAAGCGACTGAATTTGGCAGCGCCGTACACTTTGCGCTGGAGCGGCTTTTCAAACGTATGAAAGAAGCATCCGCGTTTCCACCTGTGCAAACCATGGTGGATGATTTTAACTGGCACATGCAGCGCCACCGCGAAAATTTTACTAAAGAATCTTTTGCCCGCCGGCTTGAGCACGGCGCTATCATCATTCCTGCTTATTATAACAAATATGTGAATGAATGGAATAAAATTGTGGCGATAGAACTCAACATTCGCGCGGTAGTTGACGATATTCCGGTAAAAGGAAAAATTGATAAACTGGAATTTGAAGGGAAAGATGTGAATGTGGTAGATTATAAAACAGGCAGTTTCGATAGCGCCAAAAACAAACTGCTTGCCCCTAACGAAAAGCAACCCAATGGCGGCGATTACTGGCGGCAGGCTGTTTTTTATAAACTGCTTTTAGACAATTACGAACATAAAAAATGGCATGCCGTAAGCGCTGAATTTGATTTCATTGAACCGGATAGCAAAAACAATTTTCAAAAAAGAAAAATATTTATTGACCCGGCAGACCTCACCACGGTTAAACAGCAGCTTACCACCGTTTGGAACAAAATTCAGAACAAAGACTTTTATACCGGATGTGGTAAACCCGATTGCCACTGGTGTAATTTTGTAAAAGATAATGTATTGTATGAGCGGCTGGAGGAGCCTGAAGAGGAGGAATGATATCTTAAATAATAATTCACCATTACGAGAATGTTCTCGGAATGGGCATCTATTTCCCAGCCTGCTCCTTCCTTTCGCGTTCACTAGCTTCTTCAGCAAGTTCCTCGTTAGCTTCCTGTAAAGCTTCTTCGTGCAGGTAGTCTTTTCTTTTCAGTTCAAAGTTGCGGCCCAGGTATAAATTTCTCACCTGTTCGTTTGCTGCCAGTTCTTCCGCCGTGCCGCTTTCAAAAATTTTTCCTTCAATCATCAGGTAAGCGCGGTCGCAAATAGAAAGTGTTTCATTTACGTTATGGTCGGTAATGAGAATACCGATATTCTTATACTTCAGTTTGGCCACAATACCTTGTATGTCTTCCACGGCAATGGGATCAATACCCGCAAAAGGTTCATCCAGCAAAATAAATTTAGGGTCTACCGCCAGCGCGCGGGCAATTTCGGTACGCCTTCTTTCGCCGCCGCTCAGCACATCTCCGTTACTTTTACGCACATGCCCCAGTCTGAACTCGGCAATCAGCGACTCCAACTTATCTTTTTGCTGCTGCCTGCTCAACTTAGTCATCTCCAGCACGGCAGAAATATTATCTTCTACGCTTAGTTTTCTAAATACCGATGCTTCCTGCGGCAAATACCCAATGCCCATTTGCGCACGCTTGTACATGGGTAGTTTGGTAATGTTTTGATCATTTAAAAACACATCTCCTTCATCGGGCTTAATCAGCCCCACCACCTGGTAAAATGAGGTGGTTTTGCCTGCGCCGTTAGGCCCCAGCAAACCCACAATCTCGCCCTGGTTAACTTCAAAAGAAACCTTATCAACAACGGTGCGCTGCCCGTAGCGTTTCACCAGCTCTTTTGTATAAATCGTCATCTTCATAGCGGCAAAAATAACAATTGAGCCATGTATTTTATGGTTTTAAAAATGTTTTACGTTTTGATTAACGCAAACTTTTATGATTTCTGAACCGTTGGTTGTAG
>JAFAFV010000057.1 GCA_023423285.1 Bacteroidota bacterium | reverse complement strand
CCCAGGCCAAAGATGCCATTGCTTTGCCAACAGAGTTTAATTTTACAAGCAACCCCCTAATGGTTTTTTCAGGTAAAGTGAAAGAAGAGGGTAAAATGGAAAAGTTTTATGATAAGATATTAAAATCTAGTGCTAATCAATATTCCAAAACAGTGAGTTTTGTGCAAAGAGTTACCCTGAAAGCAAATGTAAAAACTACCTTAGCAGGTATAGTGGAGTACCAGACCTGTGATGATAAAAAATGCCTTCCCCCTAAAAAAGTGCCTTTTAAAGTTCCAATTGGATAATTGATAGATGCATTAAGTTATTCATTGCCAACCTTTGTTGTAAGGTTGGCATTATTTTTTCCTAACGATTTAAAGAATTGATCACATGAACGAAACTAAAACTCCGTTTTTTGAACGCTTTGCTAATGCTGTTACTCAGGCTACCGGCAGCTCCATAGCATTTGGTGTGGCTATAATTATGGTTCTTACATGGGCTATAACTGGTCCCATTTTTCAATTTTCAGAAGCCTGGCAATTGGTGATCAACACCGGAACTACGATTATAACTTTTTTGATGGTTTTCTTAATTCAAAAATCGCAAAACAAAGAGTCTAAAGCAATACAGCTAAAATTAAACGAACTGATCGCATCAGTAAAAGGAGCCAGTAATCGTTTGGTGAATATTGAAGATCTGAATGAAGAAGAACTGGATCAACTGCATAAATTATACATCAGGTTGTCGCACAAGTCTAAAAAATCAGCCGATATAAAATCTTCACAATCAATTGAAACAGCTATTGAAGATATTGGAGAAAAAGTAGAGGATATTGAAGAGAAGGTGGATGATATTTCAGAAAAAGTGGATGATATTTCAGATATTGTAACCGATAAAAAATAAAGAATAGCTAATCATCCTGCCCCCATCTATAGGTTTTGATGTCAAAGGCAGCAAGGTCCAAAACCCTGTCTACAACTGTATCTATCACTTCTTCTATAGATTTTGGCACACTGTAAAAAGATGGTGTGGCGGGGCAGGTAATACCTCCTGCCAGGACTATTTTTTCCATATTTTTAATATGAATAAGGTTATACGGTGTTTCTCGCACCACGCAAATCAGTTTTCGTCTTTCTTTTAAAATTACATCAGCCGCCCTGGTAATCAAATCGTTAGAAATACCATTGGCCACCCTTCCAAGAGTTCCCATAGAGCAGGGGATGATGATCATTGTATCATATTTTCCGCTGCCCGAAGCAAAAGGTGCCGAAAAATCATTCTTATGATAATAATCAACTCCATTTTGCTGTGTAAAGAATTCTCCCGTTTCAATGCGCCACACTTCTTTCGCATTGTCTGTAGCCACCACTGCAAGGGCGCTCCATTGCTCTTTAATTCTCAGCAATTTATGTATTAGCCGCTGCGGATATACAGCGCCACTTGCACCTGTGATGGCAATTACTATTTTTCGGTTATGCTGCATATATTCCGTTTAATGGTAAGACATTGAATTCTAAAAAAATGTGAAAATTTATGTTTAGAAAAATTTCCTGTTGAAAATTTAAAAATGTTTCGTAGTTTTGACTTAGAATTTTCATAGGATAAGGTTTAATGGTTAATGGTTTTTGATGAGTCCCCAATACTGATAAAGTTTTGGGGATTTTTTTATGCCTTCACCCTCCACTCTTCTTCACATTGGTATAGCCGTTTTTTTGAAACCATTGCAGTAACCTGTCTCTTTGGTCGCCCTGAATGATGATTTCACCGTCTTTAGCCGAGCCACCAGTTCCGCAAAATGATTTCAATTTTTTGGCAAGTTCTGCCAAATCGGCATCAGTACCAAAAAAACCCAAAACTACGGTAGCTGTTTTACCTCCCCTGTGTTTTGTTTCCAACTGAAGCCGAAGTTTTTGTTGTGCAGGTGGCGGAGTTTCCAACTCCTGCGATTCTTCATCCTGATAACGGTACGAATTGAAATCCGGGTCGGTACTATACACAAACCCTTTATTGCCTGATTTATTTTTAGCCATTATCAATCTTTTTAAATCGCTGCTTTTAAGCTCAAATCTAAACTTTTTGCTTGGTGTACCAGCCCCCCAACACTCACAAAGTCTACGCCTGTGGCTGCGTAACTTTCTATCGTATCTAAATTAATGCCACCACTTGCTTCTGTTTCAAACTTCCCGCTGATCAGTTCCAAAGCTTCAGTGATTTGCGAGGGCGTATAATTGTCCAGCATCACACGAAAAACCTTACCTATACCTACTTCCATCACTTTTTTTACATCTTCAATACTGCGTGTTTCCACCTCAATTTCAATATCAAGCTGATTTTTTTGTACATACTCATAAGCTTTGTTAATGGCACCTTCCATACCGCCGGCATAATCAATATGGTTGTCTTTCAGCATAATCATATCATACAATCCAAACCGGTGGTTTACGCCACCGCCAATACGAACGGCCTCTTTCTCAAGCAGGCGAAAGTTAGGAGTGGTTTTACGCGTATCGAGCAACCGGGTTTTATAGCCTTTTAATTTATCCGTGTACTGTTTGGTAAGTGTGGCAATACCGCTCATGCGCTGCATACAATTCAGAACCAGTCTTTCGCATTGCAAAATCGTGTGTATGCGGGCTTCAACTTCAAAAGCTTGTTCACCTGCTTTCATTGCTTCACCGTCCTGCTTAAAAGTAGTAAACCTGATGCCCGGTTCCTGAAACTCAAATATTTCTCTGGCAACATCCATCCCAGCCAAAATACCATCCTGCTTTATCTTCAACACAGCTTTACCAGTTGCTTCGGGGTTGATGCTTGACAACGTGGAATGGTCTCCGCTGCCAATATCTTCCTTCAATGCCTCACTAATTAAATGATGAAGTTTTTTTCTGAAATCTTCTGTCATGCTGTAAAGATAAAAGGCTTTTGCAAACTCAGCGAAAACCACGCCTGGCTGACATTAAAAAACCTTCGTTAAGGAGGTGATTCATTTTATAGTTTAGCACTTATGTCGTTGTAATCATTACTCAATTAACTGAAAACGAAGTTCTTTGATCACTTCTTTACCACCTTCATTTTTCATAAAAATATTTACGCGATAGTTACCCTGAGATGTGGCCAATGTACCAATTGCATACCGGCCATTGGGAGAGTTACCCTTGTGTTTTACATCAAAACCCTTCACGCTTGCCTGATCAAAAAAACTTTTAATCACTTTTTGAGCATCCTTACTATTATAGGTACCCCTTTTGTCGGCAATAGTCAACAGTAGGTTACCACCCACGTTCGAGCTGATGGTTGCAGCATTGCCCTGTTTAATGCCGTTAATTACGCCATCAATATTTTGTGCATTTACGTGAACAAATCCCCAAAATGCAAGACTTAGTACCAGAAGAGTTAAACTTTTTTTCATTTATCTTTTATTAAATATTCCATTCCCGATCTCTTTTTATTGCGAATGCTGATATTGGTCAAAAATATGCCATAATTCATATGCTGCATCAGGATTATTAATTAATTTTAACCGTTTTAAAACGGCCTCTGCCTAATGAGAGGATTTTAAAGAAACAATGATTATCAAACAGTTAAAAAAACCAACATGTTGCAAAAAAGAGCTATTCTTATCATAATGGACGGATGGGGACTTGGAAAAGTTGCTTCTGCAGATGCCATTCAAAATGCTAATGTACCTTTTACCAGTTCTTTATACGACCAATATCCTCATACCACGCTTACCACTTTTGGCGAACTGGTAGGCTTACCCGAAGGACAAATGGGCAACAGTGAAGTGGGACATTTGAACCTGGGCGCAGGGCGCGTTGTGTACCAGGAGCTACAGCGTATTAACGTGGCCATTAAAAGCGGTGAACTCGCAGCCAATTCTGTACTGCTGCAAACCATACAAACCGCCAAAGAAAACGGGAAGCCCCTGCACCTTCTGGGCCTTGTGAGCGATGGAGGTGTGCACTCGCACATCAATCATTTAAAAGCGCTGGTAAATATTTGTAAAGACAACGGATTGGACGAAGTATACATTCACGCGTTTACCGACGGGCGGGACTGCGACCCCAAAAGCGGGCTCAGTTTTATTGAAGATTTGCAAAACCACCTGAATGACACTGGCGTAGGTAAAATAGCAACTGTTGACGGCCGCTATTATGCAATGGACAGGGATAAAAGGTGGGAACGCGTGGCACTTGCGTATAATGCAATGGTACACGGCGCAGGCGCCACAGCAGCCTCTGCCATTGATGCCGTAAAACAAAGCTATGAAGAGAATATAACCGATGAATTTATTAAGCCTACCGTAATTTTAAACGAAAATGGCCAGCCAACGGCTACAATTAAGGAAGGTGATCATGTGCTTTGCTTTAACTTTCGTACAGACCGCTGCCGGGAGATTACCGAAGTGCTCACACAAACCGACTACCCCGATTTTGGCATGAAAGCACTGAGGCTTGACTACACTACAATGACGGTATACGACCATAAATTTGTAGGTATAAAATCTATTTTTCTTAATGAAGACCTTACCAATACCATTGGTGAAGTAATTGCACGCAACGATCTGAAGCAAATAAGAATTGCTGAAACTGAAAAATACCCTCATGTCACTTTCTTTTTCAGCGGAGGGCGTGAAGCGCCTTTTGAAGGAGAGAGCAGGATATTAAAAGCATCGCCCAAAGTGGCCACTTACGATCTGCAACCCGAAATGAGCGCATACGAATTAACAGAAGCCCTTTTACCTGAAATACAAAATAAAACAGCTGACTTTATTTGCTTAAACTTTGCCAATGCCGACATGGTGGGCCACACCGGCGTTTTTAGCGCGGCAATAAAAGCCGTAGAAACGGTAGACCGCTGTGTGGAGCAAATTGTAACCGAAGCGCTGAAACAGGATTTCGTCATTTTTCTTACGGCAGACCACGGCAACAGCGACTACCTGATCAACGAAGATGGTTCGCCCAACACAGCTCACACCATGAACCTGGTTCCACTTTTCATTATAGATAACAACTGGCGCGGCGAGATCAGGGAAGGTAAACTTGGTGATATAGCGCCTACAATTCTTACCTTTATGAAGCTGCCCATACCTGAAAACATGACAGGTGATGTGCTGGTAGATAAGACAAGCGTTTAAGCTGATATTAAAGTAAGGTAATAACAATGGCTTTTAAAGAGAAGCGATGTTACTATTTTTTAGTTCAAAGTATATAATATTTTTCAGAAGCCGTGTTAACAGCAAATTCCTATCAATTATAAAAAATGGCATTACTGGAAGAATTTGAAAAACAAGGAAACTGGCTTTTTAAATATAGAAGTTTTTTACCCTTAATCGTATTATTTATCGGAACAGCTCTTTATTTAAGAACCGAGCTTTATCCCGAAACATTCATTTTGGAAGAAACTCCTTATGAAATTTATTATGAAACAACTGCGTTAATTATAAGTTTGGCTGGGCTATTTGTACGTGTTTACACAGTGGGCTATACACCCAAAAACACTTCTGGGCGAAACACTGGTCAGGGACAGCTTGCGGACACTTTAAATACTACCGGCATCTATTCAATCGTAAGACACCCGCTTTATTTAGGTAATTTTTTAATGTGGTTCGGACCCGCAATGTTAACCGGACATTTTTGGTTTATGATTGCCTTCATATTGTTTTATTGGCTTTATTATGAAAGAATTATGTTTGCAGAAGAACAATTTTTAAGGAAAAAATTTGGTACAAAATACTTAGACTGGTCTATAAAAACTCCTGCATTCATACCCAGTTTTAAGAATTTTAAAAAATCAGACCTTCCATTCAGTTGGAAAAAAGTATTGAAGAAAGAAAAAAACGGACTTTTTGCTTTGTTTCTCATTTTCTGTGTGTTTAACATTGCCGGGGAGTTTATTGAAAGTGCAACTGACTATAATTACTTTTTAATAGGTATGAGTGTTCTTACAGGTATTAGTTATCTCGTTCTAAAATTTTTAAAAAAGAGAACAAATTTGTTAACCGAAGAGAATTGATAAAGGCAACGAACCTGTCCGATTAATCTAAAATTTTATAACGATGCTGAAAAAAGTTTTTCTGGTACTTCTGATCGTGGTTGTGGTTATACAATTTTTTCGCCCTGCAAAAAACCAGAGCGCTGGTGCACAACCTCATAATATTGAAAATAAATACGCTGTGTCGGCAGATGTAAAAGGTATTTTGCAGAAGGCCTGCTACGACTGTCATAGCAATCATACCAATTACCCCTGGTACAGCCACATACAACCAACCGCATGGTGGCTGAACGATCATATACAAAAGGGTAAAAAAGAATTGAATTTTGACGAATTTACAAACAAACCCATACGCTATCAATACCACAAAATTGAAGAGGTGGAAGAGTTAATTAGAGAAGATGAAATGCCTTTGAAATCGTTCACCCTTATTCACAGAGATGCCATTTTAACCCCTGAAGAAAAGAACACTATTTACACATGGGTGGCCAATACAAGAGCCAGTATAGAAGCCGCATACCCAATGGATAGCCTTGTTAAGAGGTAATAGCGATCAAATGGTATAAAAACTTGCACGGCCAGTGTATAAGATTTGTTAGTTTAATTTTCACTGCAATATCCAGGTTTTTCATAACAAATAGACTTTGCATGATAATACGTCTAAATAAAACAGCGGATTTATATCGCCAATTGCTTGTATTGATGGCTTGTTTGAAAATTGCGTTTAGGCCAATCTTTTTGCTGGCACTTTTATTATTTACTACTTTGTATGCAACTGCCCAGCAGCAGAATCATCCCATCGGCGTATTTGATTCGGGAACAGGCGGACTAACGGTGCTGCAGGCCATTGTAACGCTTGATGCTTTTAATAACATTTCTGGCTTACCCGGTGCTGATGGCGTGCCTGATTTTAAAGATGAAACTTTTCAATACCTGGCAGACCAGGCAAATATGCCTTACGGCAACTATGCGGCTGCAGGCAAAACCGCTCTTTTAAAAGAGCACATTTTAAATGGAATGGATTTTTTCCTGAACACATCTTACCAAACGCTTGATGGCAAAAACTATATCAAACATAAAAAAGCCCCTGTAAAAATGGTCGTTGTGGGGTGCAATACGGCAACGGCATATGCATTGGAAGATATTGTTGCTTTCACAAACAAAAAGAATACATCAGTTGGGGTTGTAGGCGTTATCAATGCCGGGGTAAAAGCAACAATGGAATATCAAAAAAACAATCCAGGCACCATTGGCATTTTTGCCACTGCTGGAACTGTGGCCTCAAACGGCTACCCGAATACCATAAAAATGATGGCAAAAAAATACTGCTTGCAAGAGCCATCCATCGTGAGCCAGGGTGGTATTGGCCTTGCTGAGGCAATTGACAAAGACTGGAGCTATATTGGCGATACAGTTACAACCGTAAGAACATCGTACAAAGGCCCATCTTTCACTAATACACAGCTAAAAATAGATCCCTCGCTTTTGCCTGTTTACAATTTCAATACAGAGAACAATAAACTGCTTTGTGAAGCAGGCCCCGCCGGAAACTGCCTGGAAATGCAGTTGAATGATGCAGTCAACTACGTACGTTACCATCTTGTAACATTGCTTGAAAAAATGAACCAGGAAAATTACATGGCACCGATGAACACGTTGCTGCTCGCCTGCACACACTATCCTTATTTGCGTGATACGATCAGCGCGGTGCTGCAGGAACTGTATCACGTTAAATCCGACAGCGGATACCGATACCGCCATGTGCTGGCTGCTTATGTGGAATTGATTGACCCTGCTGTTGAAACAGCCAAAGAAGCTTATGTAGCACTGCGTAAGCATCGCTTGCAGCGACAAGATGATACAGCGCCGCAGCATGGTTTTTTCATCAGCGTACCCAACCCTTCTTTAAAGGAAATTGAACTGCAACCAGACGGTTGGTTTACCTATGAATACAAATACGGGCGCGTGGCCGGAGCCCGTAAAACCTATGTAAGGTATGTTCCGTTTGATACAAAAAATGTTAGCGTAGATACGTACAATCGCTTTAGCACCGCCATTCCCGGCGTGTACCATTTACTAACCGGTTTTGTAAAAGGCCTGCCGAAAAATTGACGGAAGACAATTAACAAAATTGAGCATTATTAACAACACTTCTCTATGTGAAAGGTTAGCTTTAACCAATTGTACAAAATTCTATACAAACAGATATAATGAATAAAGATTTAATACTACGGGAAAAATTGGCTTTGCAGAGAACAACACTTGCAAACCAATCTACTCTTTTAGCTTTCATAAGAACTGCTATGTATTTTTTAGTGGCAGGGGTTAGTGTAAATAATTTAACCAGTGTGAAATACGGTAATTTAATTGAAATTACATTTACTGGCATCTCTGTGATCCTTTTACTATCAGGCCTTATAAACTTTAAACGGCAAAAGATAAAAATTAATGATAGCGAAAAACATATTGGGCAGTACAAAGATGAATATGAAACACCAAAACCCTAAAAAATATGTGTAATGAAACATTTTGGAATTGAGTAACTGCCCTAAGATAACAGCGGCTTCAATTTTATTTTGTACCTAGGTCCCATGCCCACCCACAGCCAAACAAATTGTAACTTAGCTGCATGGAAGAATTACAACAGATAACAGAGTTTAAAACATCACCTGAATTAATAGAAAAACTACAACAATACAGCATACAAAAGAGCTACAAAGCAGGCGATATTATCCTCAACGAAAATGCATACATTCGGTCTATTCCAATTGTTATTAAAGGCACTCTAAAGGTTATCCGAACAGAAGAAGACGGCAGAGAAATTTTATTGTATTACATCAAAGCCGGCGAAAGTTGCATCATGTCGTTTTTAGGAGGTTTGCACAACGAAACAAGTAAAGTGAAAGCAGAAGTTGAGGATGTGGCGGAAATACTATTTTTACCCATCGAAAAAGTATCGCTGTTTATCAAAGAATATCCGCAATGGTTGGATTACATATTTCGGTTGTACCACAAGCGCTTTGAAGAACTACTGGACATTGTAAACGCCATTGCTTTCAAAAAAGTTGATGAAAGAATGTTGGCTTTACTCAATAAAAAAACCGAACTCAACGGAAACAAAACTTTGAACATAACGCACGAACAATTAGCCAACGAATTAGGAACTGCCCGTGTAGTAGTTTCAAGATTGTTAAAACAACTGGAAGAAATGGGAAAAGTGAAACTGGGCAGAAACAAAATTACGCTTGTGTAACAAAAGTGGCTGTATAGGTTTCTGAGTCGTTGCACTTTTGCATCCTCAATTTCAAAAGTCTATGGACACAGCGGGTTACCTGGCATCAATTTTTATAGGCATTTCATTAGGACTGATCGGTGGCGGCGGCAGTATTCTTACTGTTCCCGTTTTGGTTTATCTATTTAGGGTGGATGCAGTATTGGCAACCGCTTATTCGCTTTTCATTGTTGGAACTACCAGTATTGTAGGTTCATTTTCTTACTTCACAAAAGGTTTAGTTAATGTAAAAACGGCTGTAGTATTCGGTATCCCTTCTATTGCTGCCGTATTTCTTACAAGAGCTTTTATCGTTCCGGCCATTCCCCAGGAAATTTTTCACATCGGAAACTTTACCGTTACCAAAGGTATTTTGCTGATGTTGCTTTTTGCCCTGCTGATGATTTTTGCCTCTTACAGTATGATAAAAAAGGACAAAAAAAGCTGCGATGAACTACCAAAAAAACAACAATTCAATTACCCGTTAATTATTGTGGAGGGGGCAGTTGTTGGAATTTTAACAGGGCTAGTAGGTGCTGGCGGAGGTTTCTTAATTATTCCCGCGTTGGTAGTGCTAAGCAAATTACCCATGAAAGAAGCTGTTGGAACTTCGTTAGTCATTATTGCAGCAAAATCCTTGATAGGCTTCTTCGGCGAAAGTGGCCAATCTTCAATTGATTATATCTTCCTTACAAAAGTTACTGCATTTGCTATTGCTGGAAATTTTATTGGGATAGCACTATCTAAAAAAATTGACGGTTCAAAAATCAAACCCGCGTTTGGTTGGTTTGTGCTGGTGATGGGGATTTACATCATACTCAAAGAAACGTTGTTACAATAACTTTTGCTTGTGTAACAAAAGTGGCTGTACAGGTAAAATCTAAATCGCAATTTTACAGTAATTAAAAATAAATATATGTCACAAACTCATTTTTACGAAGTAAACATACAATGGAAAGAAGCAAGAATTCTATGAAAACAGAAATTTTATTGAATACAACGATAAACTGACGACCTATTTCAACTAAAAAATTATGAAAGTAGAACAAATTTATACCGGATGTTTGGCCCAGGGCGCCTATTACATCACGTCAAATGGTGAAGCAGCCATTATTGACCCGTTACGAGAAACGCAACCCTACCTTGACCGTATAGAGAAAGACGGTGTGCAACTCAAATACATTTTTGAAACACACTTTCACGCAGATTTTGTTTCGGGGCATATTGATTTAAGTAAAAAAACAAATGCTCCTATTGTTTATGGCGCAACTGCACAACCCGAATTTGAAGCGATAGTTGCTGAGGATCACCAGCTGTTTGAAATCGGCGATGTAAAAATCAAAGTGTTGCATACACCGGGGCATACAATGGAAAGTACTTGCTATTTATTGTTGGATGAAAACGGAAAAGAAACGGCTTTGTTCAGTGGTGATACGTTGTTTTTGGGAGATGTGGGCAGGCCCGACCTAGCTCAGAAAGCAGCAAATATGACACAGGAAGCATTAGCAGGTTTGCTTTACGAAAGCCTTTACAAAAAAATCTTACTCCTTCCCGATGACGTAACCGTTTATCCGGCACACGGAGCTGGTTCAGCTTGCGGAAAGAACATGATGAAAGAAACAGTGGACAGTTTGGGCAACCAAAAGAAAATGAACTATGCTTTAAATCAGCCAAACAAAGAGGCATTTATCAAAGCTGTTACGGATGGTTTGCTTCCGCCACCTGCCTACTTCGGAATGAATGTAGCTATGAACAAAAAAGGTTACGATAGTTTTGATGAAGTTTTAAAACAGGGAATGAAAGAACTTTCAGTAGAAGAATTTGAAGCTGCAGCCGAAACATCCGGAGCATTGATTTTAGACACGCGAAGCGACAAAGAATTTGCAAAAGGGTTTATCCCGCAATCTATCAACATTGGCTTGGGTGGCGACTTTGCACCCTGGGTTGGAGCAATGATTGTAAATGTAAAACAACCCATTTTGTTGGTAACCGACAAAGGAAAGGAAGAAGAAGCTGTTACACGTTTGAGCCGTGTAGGTTTCGACAATGTATTAGGGCATCTGAAAAATGGTTTTGAAGCATGGAAAAATGCTGGAAAAGAAACAGACACCGTAAACCGAATTACACCTGAACAATTTGCATCGGAAATTAAAATAGGCGAACACAAAATTGTAGACGTACGCAAGGAAAGCGAATATGCAGCCGAACACATTGAAGAAGCCTATAGCAAACCATTGGCGTATATCAACGATTGGGTAAAAGACATCAATCCGCAGGAACATTTTTACTTGCATTGTGCCGGCGGCTACCGCAGTATGATTGCAGCGAGCATTTTGCAGGCAAGAGGCTACAGGAATTTTACAGAAGTTGAAGGTGGCTTCAACGCTATTGCAAAAACCCGTGTGCCTAAAACTAATTTTGTATGTCAAAGCAAAATATTAAACTAATTTAATCATAATAAAACAGTATCAATAATGTTTGGAATTTTCAAAAATATGTTTGCACCAACAGACAACAGCGCATTAACAGAAGTTGTAAAAAATGGTGCGTTTTTAGTAGACGTTCGCACACCTGGCGAATTTTCGGGAGGCAGCGTAAAAGGTGCTGTAAATATTCCGTTAGACAAAATATCGAGCCAGTTATCCAAATTTAAAAACAAGAAAAACATCGTTGTTTTTTGCAGAAGTGGTGCCCGCAGCAGTCAGGCAAAAAGTATTTTGGAACAAAATGGTTTTCAAAATGTAATCAATGGTAAAACGTGGCAAAATGTAGATCAAATAACTAAACAATAATAGGAATGAAAAATAATATGGGAACAACAGACAAAGTATTTCGTATACTTATTGCAGTTTTAATTGGCGTTTTGTATTTTACAAATGTCATCTCAGGAACGTTGGCAACCGTGCTTGGTATTTTAGCCGTAGTGTTATTGCTCACATCGTTTATCAGTTTCTGCCCATTGTATTTGCCATTTGGCATCAACACCATTAAAAAGAAAAAGCAATGACAAACTATCTGAAGGGTTGGAACTTTATGCGGGTGCTGCGATTAGCTTTGGGCATTTTTATCATTGTGCAAGGCATTGTTGTTAGAGATTGGCTATTTGTTGGTGCAGGTGTACTATTTTCGCTCATGCCCATACTGAATACTGGTTGTTGCGGTGCGTCTGGTTGTAATGTGCCTGTTCGCAAAACAAAATAAAATGCAGAATAAGCAAGTTATGAAGAATTTCAGCAAAAAATATTTACTCATCATTATTGGTGTATTTTTGGGAGCAGTAGCAGGGTATTTTTATTGGCAGCAAGTAGGCTGCATTTCAGGAACTTGTGCAATCACTTCAAACCCCGCTAACAGCACCATTTACGGCTCAATTATGGGCGGACTTTTGTTCTCAATGTTTCAAAAAGACAAAGAAAAGACAGAATAAGATTTCAGGAAATATAAACCTGATATTTCTGCATCGCTAGGTTTATACCCCCGGTGCAGTCGTGATTAAAAAATAATTAAAAACAAAAATGATAGAGTTTCTAAAGCAGCCCTGGCCCTGGTATGTGGCGGGCCCCTTAATTGGTTTAACTGTTCCTGCGCTTTTAATCATTGGCAACAAATCTTTTGGCATCAGCTCGTCCTTGCGTCACATTTGCGCTTCATGTATTCCTGCCAATATTCCCTTCTTTCAGTACAATTGGAAAAAAGAAGTATGGAACCTGGTTTTTGTGTTCGGTATTTTTTTAGGCGGGGCAATAGCAATCAACCTTATGTCGAATCCTCATCCTGTTGAAGTCAATCCAAAATTAGCAGCGGAATTGGCTGGTTACGGCATTATAAACTTCAATAGCCTTGTTCCGGAAGACATCATAAATTGGCAGTCATTGTTTACGCTGAAGGGATTTTTGATTATGGTTGCCGGAGGTTTTTTAGTAGGCTTCGGCACACGTTATGCTGGCGGTTGCACAAGCGGGCATGCCATTATGGGATTGTCCAACTTACAACTTCCGTCATTGATCGCGACCGTCAGTTTTATGATTGGCGGTTTCATTATGGCTAACCTCATTCTACCTTTAATTCTTTCACTTTAATCACAACAACAAATGCAACAAGGCATAGACATAGAAAAAGATTTACAACTTCGTGAACTGGACGCAATGTGCGTGAACGAAAGCAGCTTGGAACATAAGTGGTATCACAATTTGAAATACTTAGTTGTAGGAATTTTATTTGGCATTGTGTTCGTAAAAGCAGAAGTCATCAGTTGGTTTCGCATACAGGAAATGTTTCGCCTACAGTCTTTCCACATGTATGGAATCATTGGCAGTGCGGTTGTTGTAGGCATGCTTTCCGTTTTCCTGATTAAGAAGTTCAACATCAAAACCATTTATGGAGAACCAATCAAAATTCCGATCAAAAAGTTTAATAAAGGACAGATCTATGGTGGTTTAATTTTTGGATTTGGCTGGGCAATTACAGGGGCATGTCCCGGTCCGTTATTTGCACAAATTGGTATAGGCGCAACTGTGATCAGCATCACGCTATTGAGTGCCATAGCAGGAACCTGGGTTTACGGCTTTTTAAGAGAAAAACTTCCTCACTAAAACCATTTATAGTAGCATCAACCCATCCCAACAAAAAAATCCCCAAAAACCTTTGCTCCAGGGGATTGTGAATATATTAAAATAGCTTACCTCTCTTCCAATCAAAAAACTTACAGCGCCTACCCGCCTTTGCCGTGGCAGTTTTTGTATTTTTTGCCGCTACCACAAGGGCATGCGTCATTACGACCAATTTTTGGCGCCACACGCACGGGCTCCTGTTTCACGGCTGCGCCTGACGGATCGAAATAATCATTTTCATTAGCCCCATAATCATCACCCGCCGCGTCTACCTGTGCTTTATTGCTGCGCATTTTACTGTAATCAGTTTTTTGCTCGCGGCCTTCGCGTATATTGCTTTGCTGCTGTACCGGCAGGTTTGCCTGTGTAAGAAAACCAATAATATCTTTATTCAAACCGGTGCTCATGCTGTTGAACAGTTGGAACGCTTCCACTTTAAAAATTACCAACGGGTCTTTTTGCTCAAGGTAAGCCGTTTGAACACTTTGTTTCAAATCATCCATGGCGCGCAGGTGCTCTTTCCAACCATCATCAATTACTGATAACGTAATGGATTTTTCCATGCTTGATACCAGTTCCTTGCCATTGGTCTCAATCGTTTTATCAAGCGGTGCCAGCACGTTAATGGTTTTGCGGCCATCGGTAAACGGAACAATCACATTCTCAATATGGCTGCCCTGTGTTGTCCTGATGTCTTTAAAAACCGGAACGGCTTCCCTGCTCAGCATGTCCACACGCTCGTTATACTTTTGAGTGGCCTCAGCGTACAACCTATCCATCAGTTTGCTTTCATCTTTACTCCTGAACTCTTCCGGTGTAATGGTCGTATCCATTCCAAAATTCACAATACAAGCCAGTTTAAAGCCTTCGTAATCTTCCTGCTCCCTGAACGAGTTTACCAGGCTTTCTGCCACGATGAAGAAAGCATTATCAAGGTCAAGCGACAATCTTTCACCAAACAGCGCGTGGTTGCGCCTTTCGTATATAGCATTACGCTGCTTGTTCATTACATCATCATACTCCAGCAAACGCTTACGAATGCCAAAGTTGTTTTCTTCCACTTTCTTTTGCGCTCTTTGAATGCTGTTGCTGATCATGCTGTGCTGGATCACATCGCCTTCTTTATAGCCCAGTTTGTCCATCATGCCGGCAATTCTTTCGCTGCCAAACATGCGCATCAGATCATCTTCAAGCGATACAAAGAAAAGCGAACTGCCCGGGTCGCCCTGCCTGCCCGCACGGCCGCGCAACTGTCTGTCTACCCGGCGGCTTTCATGCCTTTCCGTACCAATAATAGCAAGGCCACCGGCCTCTTTTACGCCAGGCCCCAATTTAATATCGGTACCACGACCAGCCATGTTTGTGGCAATGGTAACTGCCCCGGGCAAGCCAGCTTCTGCAACCACCTGCGCCTCCCGCGAGTGCTGCTTGGCGTTAAGCACGTTGTGCGGAATGCGTTTTTGCTGTAGCATCCGGCTGAGGAGTTCACTTATTTCAACCGAAGTGGTGCCCACCAGCACCGGCCTTCCTGCCTCGCGCATTTTTTCAATTTCGTCAATAACTGCTTTGTATTTTTCACGCTTAGTTTTGTACACCAGGTCCTGCATATCGTTTCTAATGATAGGAACGTTGGTAGGAATGGAAACTACATCCAGCTTATAAATGCTCCAAAACTCGCCTGCTTCTGTTTCGGCAGTACCCGTCATACCCGCCAGCTTGTGGTACATACGGAAAAAGTTTTGCAGTGTGATGGTGGCATAGGTTTGCGTGGCTGCTTCAATCTTCACATTTTCTTTGGCCTCAAGCGCCTGGTGCAACCCGTCTGAGTAACGGCGGCCTTCCATAATACGGCCCGTTTGCTCGTCCACAATTTTAATAGCGCCATCAATCACCACGTATTCATCATCTTTTTCAAACAATGAATAAGCTTTTAATAATTGCTGCACGGTATGTATGCGGTCAGCCTTATTGGTATAATCGTTGAGAATGGCTTCTTTCTGTTTCAGTTTTTCATCAGCCGATGCTTCGCTTTTTTCCACGTCTGCCAGCTTTACGCCAATATCGGGTAAAACAAAAAACTCAGGGTCTTCACCCGCTTTGGTAATGGCCGTTAAGCCTTTTTCTGTCAGGTCTACCGAGTTGTGTTTTTCATCAATGCGAAACAGCAGTTCGCTGTCCACCAGCGGCATATTCTTTTCCTGCTCCTGCAGGTAAAAGTTTTCTGCTTTTTGCATTTTTACTTTTACGCCTGGTTCGCTTAAAAATTTGATCAGCGGGCCATATTTTGGCAAACCCCTGTAAGCACGGTACAGGTGCAAGCCGCCGGTTTTAGGATCGTCTTCCCCTTTTTCAAAAAGGCGGCGGGCCTCGTTCAGTTCGTGCCTAACAATACGCTCCTGCTCCTGATAAAGCTGCTGTACACGCGGTTTGTGAATATGGTATTGCTGGTCATCGCCTTTATCTACAGGGCCGGAAATGATGAGCGGCGTACGCGCATCGTCAATTAATACGCTATCCACCTCATCCACCATGGCATAATGATGCTTGCGCTGAACCATTTCGCTGGCAGTGTGCACCATGTTGTCTCGCAGGTAGTCAAACCCAAATTCATTGTTGGTACCATAGGTAATATCTGCCAGGTAAGCGTTTCTCCTGGCTTCACTGTTGGGCTGATGCTTGTCAATACAATCTACACGCAGGCCCAGCCATTCAAAGATGGGGCCGTTCCATTCCTGGTCACGACGGGCTAAATAGTCGTTCACGGTTACAATATGCACACCCTCGCCAGCCAGTGCATTTAGATAAGCCGGAAGTGTAGATACGAGCGTTTTACCCTCACCCGTTGCCATTTCGGCAATTTTGCCTGAGTGTAATACCGCGCCTCCAATTAACTGCACATCGTAATGCACCATGTTCCAGGTAACTTTTCCTCCGGCAGCCGTCCAGGTATTTTTAAACACTGACTGGTCACCGTTAATGGATACGTATTCACTTTTAGTTACGCTCAACTCACGGTCGTAATCCGTTGCGGTAGCCGCAATGTCTGTGTTTTCCTTAAATCTGCGCGCGGTTTCTTTCACCACGGCAAAAGCTTCGGGTAAAATTTCTTCCAGTACTTTTTCTATCTCTTTATCGCGGTCTTTTATCAGTTCGTCTACCTGCTTATAAATAGCATCTTTTTCAATCAGTTCGGTATGCGTAAGGCTTTCAGCTTTAGCATTTAGCTCAGCAATCTGTTTGTCAATGGCTGTAAGATGCTCTTTAATTCGCTGGCGGAACTGCTGTGTTTTACCCCGCAACTCATCGTTGCTGATGGACTGATATTGATCAAAAAATTGATTGACTTTTTGTACGGTGGGTTGAAGTTTTTTGGCGTCTTTTTCTGATTTACTACCGCCAAACATTTTCGTTACAAATCCAAACATAATATCTTTTTAAAGTACTTTTTTTGTTGACCGGGCTGCCTGTGAATTCATGGCCTGTAACTTTGTCGGCGATGCACATGCTGCGGTTTCCTGCGTGATCATTGGAAAATTGACATCACACATGTTCAAAAACAATGCTACAACGCCAGCAAGCCAATTTGGCAGGGTGTGCAAAGATAAGCATTAGAGATCAGGCTTTTGGTTAAAATATTACTATTGACCGGCCAATCTATTCAAAAAATTTCCTCTTATTCAACCACTTTAATATTGTAGAAATCGCTGGCAAAATTACCCGGCAATATACCGTTTACAATAGAGAAAAGAATTTTATAATCATCAGCCACAGGCGGGGCAGTAAGCGGTAAACTGATGCGCCTTTTATATCCCGGCTCTAATACTGCATCAGGCAGGATAAAGGCATTTGTTGAATTGATAAAATTGAACTTGGAAATAAAGAACGCATAATCAACTTTCAACTCCTGCGCCTCAACAGGCCTGTTGCCTGTGTTTTCAAGCTCAATGATTGCCATGCCTGTTTCGCCGGCCTTTAATTGCTTAGGTAAACTGATGGCTTTTATTTTAAGCGCGTTAATACATTTGTATTGCACGGGAATGAGGTAGCCGTTCCTATACCGGGAACGGACTTTTAACGAAGTATCGGCGCTCAACGCCTGCTCTGTAAAGATCAGTACCTCTTTTCCATCAAAAGCGCAGTCGAGCGTACTTAAAGAGAAATTGGTTTTGCGGTACTGCCTGGTGCTGTAGCCATAAGCCGTGGCATCAGGATGATAAAAATTATACAACGACGCTGTGGCGTATGCATTGGTAAACACCACGGGCTTGCCTCCTGCTTTCGCGTAAATATCTTTTGCCCATTCTTTTCCCCAAAAAAAAGAGCTGTAATGTTTTAATAAATGAAAAGGTGACTGAGGCAACAGAAACAATACGCGAGCCAATAAGATTAGCCCGATATTGACGTAGGCCAGTTTTAAAAACAACGCTCTGAATTTATAGCTACTGTTTCTAATGAGCGTCATAAACAGAACGATGTAGGACACACCTGCAATCAGCGTCCAGTGCGGCTCCACCGTATTTTTAAAAGATGATACTACAAAGAACAGGAGCACGCCCGAAAAATTAAAAAGGTGTGCGCGGCTGAGTTTATCCTTAACCCGCACGCTGATGACTTTGAAAAAAAACAACAGCGATATGATGGGGCCCCAAATGAGTAATTGGCCCAAAATATAATCTGTTGTAAAATTAATGCGATACTGCTTACTAAGTCTTTCTACCAAATGATAACGAACCGTGGGCCAATCGTGCTGGTGTTGCCAGTAAAGGTGTGGCAAAAAAAGTAGCGTAACCATGATGACCATGAGCCAGAAAAATTTATTGAGCAGCAACCTTGGGTTAGAGAGTACCACGAATGCCACCGGCAGTATGCCGTGGTATTTGCTGTAGAACATACCTGTAATGGCAACGGTCATGATGAGCGTATTTAAAAAGTTATCCTGTTTTAAAAAACGCTTGTAGCCATAAAAAAATACAGCAGAAAAAAACAAAAGTGGGGCATCGGGCGTGGTAATAAAACCATACACGCTTAAAACCACAGCACCTGCATACAGCAGTAAGAACCAGCGAATGCTTTTGAGGCTGTTGGGTAAAGCTGCATAAACAAAAGGAATGGTGAGCGTGCTTAATATAATAGTGGAAAGCCTTGTAAACAAAGGGCCGTGGCCAATACTCTCGCCAATGTTAATTAGCAATGGCGCCAGTGGCGGGTGATCAAAATAACCCCAGGACGGCTGCCTCGAAAGCATCCAGTAATAAGCTTCATCTCCATCAAGACCCAGAAAAGATGCCTGCAAACAATTGATGATGAACCAGCCCAGCATGAACCATAACAGCAGTTTTCGCTCCCTGGTAATATTCCGTGCTTCAAAATAATTGCCTGTCATATAAGCGACAAAGCTAATGCGAAAGTTTTAACCAAATCTGCCAGTTTCTGATTTTTATTTTTAGAAGTTGCCAATTTTGTTAATCATTTACTTATTTTTGTTTCTTCTAAATCAACAAAACAA
>JAFAFV010000043.1 GCA_023423285.1 Bacteroidota bacterium | reverse complement strand
AGCAAATTGCAGCAGCAAACTGGAAAATGAATCTTACTTACCAGGAAGGACAGGATTTATTGGATAAAATTTTAGCTGAACCTATTGAGCCAAAAGATCATCATGAAGTGGTCTTTGGTGTTCCGTTCCCTTATCTTATTATGGCAAAAGAAAAAGTTGCCAATCTTAAAAATTATCACATTGCAGCGCAAAACTGCTACAACAAAAAAGCAGGCGCCTACACCGGAGAGGTTTCGGTAGATATGCTGAAATCTATCAATATCAGTCACTGCATTATTGGCCACAGCGAACGCAGAGAATATTTTAGCGAAAGCAATCAAATGCTTGCTGAAAAATTAGACCTGTTGCTGGCTGCTAATATTACGCCCATTTTTTGTTGCGGCGAACCTCTTGACATTCGTGAAGCTGGTAAACAAAATGAGTTTGTTGAAAAGCAATTACAGGAATCGCTGTTCCACCTTTCTGCAGAAGAACTTAAAAAGATCATCATTGCATACGAACCTATTTGGGCTATTGGAACAGGCAAAACGGCTACAACGGAGCAGGCTCAGGAAATTCATGCGTACCTGCGTTCTGTACTTGCAGGAAAATATGGCGAGGAAGTGGCCAATGAAATTCCTATTTTATATGGTGGAAGCGTAAAAGCGAATAACGCAAAAGAATTGTTTTCATGCCCTGATGTGGACGGTGGCCTGGTAGGCGGCGCATCTTTAGTGGCGGTAGATTTTGCGGAAATTATTAAAGCATTACAATAATCAATTTGTCTGTTTTATGAGGTGAACGGAATTTACCGTTCATCTCATAATTAATACTTAGGAAAAGTTTATGTTGAAAGTATTATGGCTTTGTAGCTGGTACCCAAATAACGTGAAAAACCTGGAGGGCAACTTCATCCAGCAGCATGCGCAGGCAGCTTCATTGTCAAATAAAATTCATGTAATAAAGCTTACGCCTGATGCCAATGCAAAAGCGGTAACCCGCGTTACAAAAACTTTTCAGCAATGGCCCAACCTTGGCGAAACACATGTGTATTACCCCAAACCGCAGTCTTTTATAGGCAAAACAGTTTCTTACTTCAGATGGTACAGCCTGTATAAATATGCAATAGAAACTTTTATTGAAAAGTATGGCAAACCTGATTTAGTGCATGTGCACGTACCATACAAAGCAGGTGGAATGGCCCGTTTTATTCAGCGAAAATACAAAGTGCCCTATGTGGTAACTGATCACTGGATTGGATATAACAGTTCGGTGGAAAACAATTACAAGCAAAAGGAATTAGGTTTTAAGACTATAGTGAAAGATACCCTCAAGGCTGCATCGGGCTTACATACCACAAGCAATTACCTGGCAGTTCAAATTAACAAACTGGTGCATAAAGTACCTTATACCGTGATTCCAAATGCTGTAAATACAGAAGTTTTTAATTACAGTCAAGATTCAGTAAGAAGTGAAGCATTCCAATTAATCCACATATCTAATGGGGCCACATGTAAAAATGTGCCAGGTATTATTGAAGCGTTTAATCGCCTGAATAAAGAAAAATATGCTTTTACCATTGCCGGTTTGCCAGCCGAGCAAAATGAACTGTATAAAAGAATGTACCCTTTTATCAGTTTTACCGGTGAGATGGCTTATGGCAATATGGCTGATCATTTAAAAAAAGCCAATGCTTTTATTCTTTTTAGTAATGCGGATAATGCCCCGGCAGTAATTGGCGAAGCTTTATGCTGTGGCTTGCCTGTAATTGCTACTAAAGTGGGAGGTGTGCCTGAACTGGTAAATGACCGTAATAGTATTTTGGTGGAACCTGCAAATATTGATGCACTTGCAGGTGCAATAGAAAAGCTGCATGAAACCTATCTGTCAATAGATCAAAAGCAAATTGCTACCGATGCTGCTGATAAATTTTCTTTTAGCCAAATATCATTTGAAACTGACCTGTGGTATAAAAGTATTTTAATGTCACAAGAAACGGGTGAATGATTGATCACCAGGATGCTTATCAAAACTTTAAATTCGTAAGGTAATCAGCGCCTTCTTTTACACATTCAATCGGCGCTTTTTCATAAGCTTCCTGTTCCAGTATATAATGCTTCATGCCATATTTTTTTGCTTCTTTTAAAATGGAAGCAAAATGAATAGAACCGGCGCCTACAATACAACTCAGGTTGGGTTCACCCGGTTTTGGCGCAATGCCTTTTTTCCTGTCTTTAATGTGGCATAAGCGAAAGCGGTTGGGGTATTTCCTGAGCCATGCTACGGGGTCCTGTTCAGCAGATACTACCCAGTAGATGTCCATTTCAAAGTCCATATAGGCATGGTTGGCATGCTGCATCAAAATATCCTGAGGGTGCTGGCCATTCTGCAACCTGAAAGAATAATCATGATTGTGATAGGCAAATCTGATACCATTTTTGCGGCAGATTTCGGCTGCAGTGTTAAACTCATCAGCGATTCTTTTGTAATCATCAAGTGCTTTTTGTCTGCCAATCCACGGGCATATCAGATAGCTCATTCCAATGGCCGCAGCTTCTGCCGCTTTTTTATCAAAATTTTTTTTAAAATCACAATGGCTGCTCACTATTTTCATTCCCAATTCATCCATATAATTTTTAAAGCCGGTATTTCCCATTCCCCAAAACATGCCTTCTGCGCCTTCGTAGCTTTCAATTTCTTTATAACCAAACGATGCCAGTTGCTTTAGCACGCCGCGCGGGTTTTTAGGCAGGTCGTCTCTTAACGTATACAGCTGTATGCCCAGATTTTTTATGGATCCCTTTCCTGTTGAGGCAGCGGCTCCTCTGCAAGAACTTAGCGCTAATCCTAAAACGGCGCTGCCGCTTAGTTTTAAAAATTCTTTCCTGTTATGCATGGCTGGTTATTTACTAATACAAAATTACACATCGCAAATCAGTATAGCCTCTTTTAATGATTTTAATTTATCCTGATTGGTCTTTCCTGTAGCAATAAACTCCTGTGCCACATATCCTTTAAAACCTGTTGCCACAATCGCTTTCATAATAGCGGGGTAGTACAGTTCCTGCGTTTCATTAATTTCATTGCGGCCAGGTACACCTGCAGTGTGGTAATGGGCAATGTGCTGGTGATGATCTCTGATGGTTTGAATTACATTGCCTTCATCTACCTGCATGTGGTAAATATCGTACAACAGTTTAAAATTTTCAGAGCCCAGATGCCTGCAAAGTTCGACGCCCCAGCTTGTTCTGTCACACATATAATCTTTATGATCTACCTTACTGTTCAGTAGTTCCATCACCAGCGTTACTTTATGTTTTTCAGCAATGGGTAAAATTTGCTTCAAGCCTTTTACACAATTTTGCAAGCCGGTTTCGTCATCCATACCGCGGCGGTTACCGCTGAAGCAAATGAGATTTTTATAACCTGCTTTAGCCACAAGGCTGATGTGTTCTGTATAATTTTTTATTAGAGTGGTGTGAAAGGCCGGTTCATTCCAGCCATCTACAAGGTTTATTTCTGCTCCATTGCACATGCTTGAGTATATGCCATGCTGCTTTAAAACAGGCCAGTCTTTCGGGCCCACAAGGTCTATCGCTGTAAAGCCAATGCTTTTTATTTCGCGACAAAGTTCATCTAACGAAAGTGCTCCAAAAGTCCACCTACATACGCTGTGTTTTATATTTCCTTTCAATGCGTTCATTTTATTTTCATTTGAAAAAGAGGTTAGCGGCGCCATTCCGGACATCACCGCAGCACTGCCAAGTGTTTTAAGCATGTTTCTTCGAGACATACCCTGCTTGTTATTTTTAGCCACTATTTTGAATAAGATTTTTTTACATTGGGATTATTTGCCAGGTAATTGTAGCTCATTTCAACACTTTGCAGGGGCGGGTGGTTGTATTTTTCTACTTCAACCATAATGTATTTCATCCCTGAATTTTTTATGTTTTGAAAGATGTTGTCAAAATTTATTTTACCGCTCTCACCCAGTTCTTTTTCATCTTTAATGTGCAGAATAGTGAACCTACCCGGGTATTTATTAAAGTATGCCACAGGGTCGTGTTTGCCTTCGACTACCCAGTAAACATCCATTTGGAAAAATACCTTTGAAGGGTCGGTATTTTGTATCATGTAGTCATACATCACCTGTCCATCTATTTTTTGGAATTCAAAAGCATGGTTGTGGTATCCGAATTTGAGACCGGCCTTATTACATTTTTCGCCGATCTGGTTGTAATAATCACAATACTTTTTCAGGTCAGCCAGGGTTTTAGGTACCGGCATAGATGGCTTTACAATGTACTTCATTCCAGCTGCTTTGTGGTCGGCTATGGCCTGATCCCACCATTTCCAAACTTCCTGCCAGTTGGTCTCATCAATATTTTTAGCCAGGTTTCCGCCCGTGTGAGATGAAAGTACTTTCATACCCGCATTTTCAATGGCAGCTTTAAACTCAGTGGGTGTAAGGCCATAAAATTTACCGCTATTATAACTGGCAGCTTCAATTCCGGTGAAGCCAATATTTCCTAATTTTTGAATCGTTCCTGTAAAGTCTTTGCCAATGTCGTTTCTTACAGAATACAGTTGTATATAAATATCTTTTTTGGCAGCAGTGCCGGTTTTTTGCGAGGATTTTGAAGTGCAGCTAAAAAACGAAGACGCAATTAGTATGGCAGCAAAGCAATAAAGCAAATGTTTCATTATATAATACTTATTTGAGGTTAAAAAAATAGTGTTCCGGGTAGTTTGATTACCGGAACACTATTATTAAAAAATGATATCTTAAAGTGGTTTGATCCGGATATTTCTAAACCAAACATCATCGCCATGATCCTGGAAACCGATAAATCCTTCTTTGGCATCGCCACCGGCGTTGATGAAGTTGGTCCATCCTTTAAATTTACTGGCTTCAATCATTTTCTTCCAGTCGTCTGTCCAAAGATGGTATTCCAGCACATTTTCACCATTTTGCTTATGCACCACAGTTCCTTTATAAACCATAATGCCACCGGTGTTCCACTCACCCGCAGGTTTTGAATTTTGTGGATTGGCCGGGATCAGGTCGTATAAAGAAGCTGACTGGCGGTTACCATCTTTACCCAATTTTGCATCAGGATGTTTGGCATTATCAAGTATCTGGTATTCTGGCGAAGATTTCCAGATAGGATCACCTTTTATTTCCTGAGCCAGGTAAAATACACCGCTGTTGCCACCTGGTGATACTTTCCATTCAAAGGTCAGTTCAAAATCTTTGAATTTTTGATCGTAAATAATATCGCCACCGTCTTTTGCACCGGCTTCACCCTGGCCAGAGCCTTTGATTTTTATAGCGCCGTCTTCAATAACCCAGGCGGTTGGAATGTCTGCACGGCCATATCCACGCCAGCCTGTAAAGTCGTTGCCATTGAATAGAGATATCCATCCAACGGTATCTTCAGCAGCCTGTGCGGCAGTATCGTTTGTTGCCATAGTTGAGTCTTTATTGTCACCTTCGTTGTTTGCTGCATTATTACAAGCTGTAAAACCAATCACAGCTAAAAGCGCAAATAGTCCGATAATGTTTCTTTTCATAAATGATATTGAATTTGAAAATTAATTTTAAAAAATTAAGCAGGCATTGCAGGTAGCGCCCAACCTTCGCGATAGGTATGCTTGATCAGTTCTTGTGCAAATGCTGTGGCATCTACAGGCTCTGTCCAGGTTTTATTAAAGGTTGGATGTCCGTCTTCAATTTTGAAACCGTCTTTAATAACAGTTCTGATTTTGGCTCCCTCAGGAATATTGGTAAACCTCATGTTGGCGCCATCCCAATGCAACTCCTGGTTCAGTGATTGCAGACGAACGGCTAACACGCCCATTGCCACCATTTCGTTAAATGGTCCAGCCTCGCTGAATGGTGATGCAGTTTGTACACGTGTAGCTGGATTTTCTTTACATGCACGAACCCAGTCCATATAGTGGGAAAGCGTTACTTCCCGGTTTCTTTTTTGCACAACCGGTTTGCGACCCGATACCAGCCATGGGTTCATACCATAACATCCGCAGATGAGTGTATCTTTTGAACCATAAAAAATTACACCGCCACCATTATCGTTAAGGTTTTTACCAGGGGGCACACCTTTGGGGCGCATGGGTTGTAAACCTCCGTCGTACCAGGTTACTTCTACTTCCGGCAATGTGGTTCTGTAAATATTTCTTCTGGCCGGGAAAACATATTTAACCGTTTGGGCTACAGGAGCGCAGTCATTGAGTAATAAAGTAGAACTGCCCTGCACCTTAGTAGGATATAATAAATTTAAACCTTTAAATACCGGATGCAAGATGTGGCAAGCCATATCTCCCAATGCGCCGGTACCAAAATCCCACCAGCCGCGCCAGTTCCATGGAGTGTAAATAGGGTTGTAGTCCCGGTATTTTGCAGGGCCTATAAAAAGATTCCAATCCAGGGTTTTGGCTGGAGTAACGGATTCTTCTGGTCTGTTTAAACCTTGTGGCCAGATCGGCCTGTCGGTAAAGGCTTCTACTCTTCTTACTTCGCCAATTTCTCCGTTCCATATCCAGTCGCACACCTGGCGCACACCAGGCCCTGATGAACCCTGGTTGCCCATTTGGGTGGCCACTTTATGTTTTGCAGCAAGCTTTGTAAGTAACCTTGATTCGTACACGCTATGCGTTAGAGGCTTTTCGCAATACACGTGCTTACCCATCGTCATAGCGTCTCCTGCGATGATAGCGTGTGTATGGTCGGCAGTGGCCACCATCACCGCATCTATAGTATTTCCCAGTTCATCAAACATTTTACGATAGTCATAATATTTCTTTGCATTAGGGTAGGCTTTAAATACGCCGTTCTTTTGGGTATATCCCCAATCCACATCGCAAAGGCCGATTATGTTTTGATCAACAATTCCTTTTAATACGCCGGCGCCGCGGCCTCCCACGCCAACGCCCACAATATTTAATTTATCTGAGGGGGCAACGTGGCCGTACTTTTTGCCAAAAACTGCAGATGGAACAATCGTAAAAGCAGCAGTGGCAGCAGTACCCAGCTTTAAAAATTTTTTTCTTGAAACTTTGGATGACATGATTATTACTGTTTTATTAAAAAATATTTTGAATACAATGTTAGAATATGGCTAAGGGTCAATTTCTAAAACCGAATAAAAGTACTACGTTTTTTTTAAATTATACTCAAGGAAATAATTTTAATTTTTAAGTAGGAAATATTGTTAGCAATCTGAAAAATTCTTTAACCTCGAATTATAAAACAAGCCCTATTTTTGAACAATTTGGACTAAACGTTATCTGAAAATTTATGAAAAAAGTTTTATTAGCTTTCCTTTGTTTAGTTGTGCTCACAAGCTGCGGAAGTAATGGCGAGAAAAAGGAATATGACGACAACAGCCAGAAACCTTCAAGTATGGTTGATGCCAATACTTCAAACCCGGATTATGAAAAAGGCCTTGACCTGGTTGCGAAATACCAGTGCATTACCTGCCATAAAGTGGATGTAAAACTTACAGGCCCGGCGTACAGGGAGGTAGCTAATAAGTATGCCAACGCAGGTGAAGACCAAATTGCCGAGCTTGCAAAAAAGATTATTAACGGAGGCTCAGGCGTGTGGGGCGAGATACCGATGACGCCGCACCCCAACGTTTCTGAAGAAGATGCAAAAACCATGATTAGGTATATACTGCTTTTAAAAAATAATAATTGATTACTTACTACGATAATTATATAAAATGATGAAACGGAATACTTCTTTTCAAACGCTGCTAATAGCAGGTATGGCCTGTATTTTATTTTACAATTGTACCACACCTATCAGAAAAACTCCCGCGCCGCCACAGCCTGAACCGCCGGTTGCAGTTGTTCCTAAACCTGAACCGCCCGCGCCTAAGGAAGAGCCCGTGGTAGAAACACCATTGAACACGCTAACGAAAGCAGAATTAGCGGAAGGGTGGGTGTTTTTATTTGACGGTGTAAGTACCAACGGCTGGCATACCTATGGTTCAAAATCAATAGGTACGGCCTGGAAAACTGTAAATGGTACTTTGTTTTTTGACGCGGAAAGTAAAAAAGAATTTAAAGCCAATACCGGTGGCGATATTGTAACAGATGAAGAATACGGCAATTTTGACCTGAAACTGGATTGGAAAATATCTAAGAACGGCAACAGCGGTATATGTTTTTATGTAAAAGAAGATAAAAAATATCGCAGCATGTGGCAAACCGGGCCTGAAATGCAAATACTTGATAATGAGGGGCACCCTGACGGGAAGATTAAAACCCACAGAGCAGGCGATTTGTATGACCTCATATCATCAAAATCAGAACCGGTAAAAAAAGTAGGGGAATGGAACCACGTTCGCATCAGGTCGTTTAATGGTAAGCTTGATTTTTACCTGAATAATGTACACATCGTAAGCACTACCATGTGGGATGACAACTGGCGCAGCATGATCGCCAACAGTAAATTTAAAAATATGCCCGACTTTGGTACTTTCCGAGTGGGAAGGATTGGTTTACAAGACCACGGTGACCCCGTTTGGTTTCGCAACATAAAGATCAGGAGGTTGTAAAAGAAAATAATAAAAAAGCTGTCTCAAAAAGGCAGCTTTTTTTATATAAAAAAACTTTTACAGTGAACTCGTTTGGAGATGCCTGCCAGAGAATTGCTAAGAATAAATATTAATAAGCGATGAATTTTACAGAAATCCTCTGAATTGTTGTTCAGAGAATTCATTGCAATAGCAAACTAATTTTATTAAAACCTATTTTTCAAACACCAGGTAATCGTAAGGCTGCATTTCAAATGCTTTCACGGTTGTGAGGTCTTGTGTTGCCTGCAAAAAAATGTTTTTAAAAGAACCGGTTAATCTTTCATCATAGATGTCAAACTTCAACCCCTTGTTAGAAAAGTTTAGAATGACAAGCACTTCATCATTGCCATTCTTTCTTAAATAAGCAAGCACTTCATGCGGAGCTGTATTGCTTAATAAATGTGTTTCTACATTGCTATCACCGCCGCGAAGTGCTGGATGGCTGCTTTTTAAATTCAGAAGCGTTTTATAAAAATCATGCAGTTCGTAAGTACCCGTCCAGGGAATGGGGTCTTTGTCAAAAAACTTCAGGCGTTTTGTTTTTAAAGGCAGCTCTTGTCCACTGTAAAGTAAAGGCACGCCGCTCCAGGTGCAACTAAAAACTGCAAGTGCTTTGGCCATATCGCCGTACTTTTCATATTCTGTGCCGTTCCAGCTATTCTCATCATGGTTGGTTGTAAACCATGCCCTCATGCTGCTGTCGCCAATGGCGTTGTATTGCTGAAGCAGTGGCAGCAGGCTGTCAAGGGGTTCTTTGTTTTGATAAAAGTCTTTGGTACGGTGCATCCATTTCCATGTGTAGCTCGCATCAAAAACTTTTCCATAATCAGGGTTGTCCAGTTCATCAAACTCTCCCAGCCAGAACAAAGGTTTCACCTCGTCCAGTTGCGGCCTTGCTTCCTGCCAAAAGTCAACTTCAACCCATGCTGCCAGGTCGCACCTAAAGCCGTCAATATCACATTCCGTCACCCAAAACTTCATAGCTGCTATCATAGCCTTGCGCATTTCGTTATTGGTGTAATCCAGTTCAATAATATCTTCCATTCCACTTGCTATCTGAAAATTACCAGTGCTGTCTTTTAAATAATATTCCGGGTGTTGTTTCGTCCACACATGATCCCAGCCCGTGTGGTTAGCCACCCAGTCAATGATCACTTTAAAACCTTGCGTATGGGCTGCTTTTATCAGGTTTTTAAAATCTGCCATTGTGCCAAACTCAGGATTGATGGAAGTATAATCCGCAGCAGCATAATAACTGCCCATGCTGCCTTTCATTTTTTCTTTTGCAATAGGGGTAATGGGCATGAACCAAAGTGTGTGCACACCCATTTCTTTTAACCGGGGCAATTCCTTTACAATGGCATTAAATGTGCCTTCCTGTGTGTATTGCCTCAGGTTCACTTCATAAATATTGGTTGTATGAATCCAGTCTGCCGCAGCCATATTTTTTTTTGTTTGATGATCGGTTGTTGTTTTCTTCTCATTGGTGATACAGGAAGCGATCAAAATCGCTACCACTGTAATAAAAAGCAATCGTTTCATTTTATATATTTCTATGAAGGTAATGAATCGGCTAAAAATACAAAAGCTGCTTTCCTGTGAAAGCAGCTTTTGCAAAATTCAGTATGCTTTACGAAACGGTTTCTGCAATCGTCAGCCATTCTTCGCTCACCGTTTGCTTGGCTTTCACAGCTTCGTTTAACGGTGTAAGTTTTACCTTGTCGTTAATCACGCCTACCATCACGTTATATTTTCCTTCCAGCAGGCTTTTGACGGCATGGTAGCCCATGCGGGTGGCTAGCAGCCTGTCTACCGCTGTTGGGCTGCCCCCTCTTTGAATGTGCCCTAAAATACACATCCTGATGTCGGCAGAAGGTAATGTAAGTTTCAGGTAATTTTTAATTCCCTCGGCGCCGCCATATTCATCACCTTCCGTAACCACGATAAGGTTTACATGTTTTTGTTTGGCTTCTTTATGAGAAAGATTATGTACCAGCTTAATCAGGTCGGCTTTTTTCTCAGGAATTAAAATGCTTTCTGCACCGGTAGAAATACCGCTGTTAATGGCAATATATCCGGCATCGCGGCCCATTACTTCTACCACAAAAAGGCGCTCGTGCGCTTCCATAGTATCTCTGATTTTGTCAATCGCGCCTACGGCTGTATTTACTGCTGTATCAAAACCAATGGTAGAATCCGTTCCTGCCATATCTTTATCAATCGTTCCGGGAATACCGATACATGGAATATCAAACTCGCTGCTCAAATCTTGCGCACCGCGGAAACTACCGTCGCCTCCTATCACCACCAGGGCGTCTATATTGTGCTTTTTTAAGTTATCGTAAGCTTTTTTTCTACCCTCGCGTGTTTGAAACTCCTTGCTGCGAGCGGTTTTTAAAATAGTACCGCCACGCTGTATAATGTTGGATACGCCTCTTTTGTCGAATCTTGTAATGTCATTATCAATCATACCACTAAAGCCGCGGGTTATGCCATACGGCTCAAGCCCCATGTTCCAGGCAGTTTTAACCACCGCTCTTATTGCCGCGTTCATACCGGGGGCGTCACCTCCTGAAGTTAAAACACCTATTCTTTTTATACCAGATCCTTCCATAACGTTTGGTTTTCCTTTTTTAAGTATTTGATTTTAGAAATGCAAAGGTAACAAAATGCAATGCTTAACTACATAACTTTCAAATTAATTATAAAAGGTGAGAAACTGATTTTTATCATAGTTTAAGTTGAATAAATCTCATTAAAACAAACAACTGTTACTGTTATAAACCGTTCAATTAGGGTTATATTTGCGCCTCAACATTTAAACGCAGTTATGAGCAAAAGTATTTTAATCTTAGCCGGTGGTGGTCCCGCACCTGGTATTAACACGGTGATCAGTTCTGTATCTAAAATTTTTCTGAAAGACGGCTTCAGGGTAATAGGCCTGCACGACGGTTATAAAAATCTTTTTACAGAGCATTATTCTATTGTAGATATTGATTTTGAACTGGCCGACGGTATTTTGGGCCGCGGTGGCAGCGTTTTGCGCATGAGCCGTTACAAACCTGCTGAGCTTGAGTTTAAACCCGATTTTTTTGTAAAGCATAACGTACAATTACTGGTTACTATCGGTGGAGATGACACCGCATCTACGGCCAACCGCATTGCAAAATATCTTGTAGATAAAAAGGTACCTGTTCAAAACATACACGTTCCCAAAACAATTGATAACGACCTTCCGCTGCCAGACGGGCAGCCAACTTTTGGGTACCAAAGCGCCAAGGAAGAAGGCGTGAGAATAGGCAGAACCATTTACGAAGACGCCCGCTCATCTGGCAACTGGTTTGTAATTTCTGCCATGGGCCGCGAGGCAGGACACCTTGCTTTTGGCATTGGCGCTGCATGCCACTTTCCCATGATCGTTATTCCTGAAATGTTTAATAAAACTAAACTTTCTCTGGATAAGATTACCAACCTCATTATCTCATCAATCATTAAAAGAAAAATACTGGGCATCCCTTATGGTGTGGCTATTGTGAGCGAAGGCGTTTTCCATTTCATGAGCGATGAAGACGTAGAATCATCTGGCATACAATTTACTTACGATGAGCACGGCCACCCGGAACTGGGCAATGTAAGCAAGGCACACATTTACAACTTGCTGCTGCAAATTAAGCTGAAGCAGTTAGGCATAATTGTTAAAAGCCGTCCCGTGGAAATGGGATACGAATTGCGCTGCCTAGTGCCCGCGGCATATGACCTTCAGTATTGCACCTTCCTGGGTATTGGCGTAAAAAAACTGTTTGACCAGGGACATACCGGCTGTGTGGTAACTGCTAATCCAAAAGGAGATATTCTCCCACTGTTCCTCTCAGATGTGGCTGATGAAAAAACAGGGAAAGTAAAAACCAGATTGGTAAATATGGACAGCTATGACTCCAAGATGGTGTTTGACGACAGCTTACAATATCTTACTACAGAAGATATCAAAGCAGCCTCTAAATACCTGAAAAATCCTGAAGAGTACGTTTTCACAAATATTCTTGATTGGAAATAAATAAATAAATAACTTTAAAAGCCATCGTACCTACGATGGCTTTTGTAATTTTATCTGTGGTATAATATCACGTACCGGCTTATTAAACATAAAAACCAGATATTGCAATGTCAACTACTACCAAATCCGGCATGAATAAAAAAATAGAAAAGAAGAGTTTGATCCCATCTTTTCATAATAAAGAAGTAGATACCTCTTTTAACAGAACAAAAATAGTAGCAACCGTAGGCCCGGCCTGTAATACTTATGATAAACTCTTAGACCTGGTACGCGCTGGCGTGAATGTGTTCAGGCTAAACTTTTCTCATGGCACGCAGGATGAAAAGAAACAACTTATTAAATACATAAGAGAGATCAACAGAACGGAAAAAAATAACGTGGCTATACTGGGCGATTTGCAGGGCCCCAAGCTGCGTGTAGGAGAAATGAAAGATGGCGGCATGCCAGTAAGCCCCGGAGACATTCTCACATTTACTAACACCAAATGCGAAGGCACAAAAGAAAGAATTTATTTAAGCTATCCCAATTTTCATAACGATGTGAAAGTGGACGATAAGATCATGATAGATGATGGTAAGCTGGAAGTGATCGTAAAGAAAAAAATGCCGAATAATGATGTGGAAGTGGAAGTATTGCTGGGCGGATATTTGTCATCAAACAAGGGCGTGAATCTGCCAGACACAAAAATATCGTTGCCCGCACTTACTGAAAAAGATCTTTCAGATCTGGAATTTATTATTAAAGAACAATTGGGATGGGTGGCGCTTTCATTTGTAAGGCAGGTTGATGATATCAAAAAGCTCAGAAAAATTCTTGATGACAATAAAAGCAAGACAAAGATCATAGCTAAAATTGAAATGCCAGAGGCCATTCCCAACATCAGGGATATCATCAACGAATCGGACGGGATTATGATTGCCAGGGGCGATTTGGGTGTGGAACTTCCTGTAGAAAAAGTGCCCATGATCCAAAAAAACATTATCCGCAAATGTATTCACCGGGCTAAACCCGTTATTGTAGCTACGCAGATGATGGAAAGCATGATTGACCGTACAAAACCCAACCGCAGCGAAATTACCGATGTGGCAAATGCCGTGCTCGAGGGAACCGATGCCGTAATGCTTAGCGGTGAAACAGCTACTGGTATGCATCCTACTCTTGTGGTACAAACCATGCATAAGATCATTCTTGAAATTGAAAAAACAGAATACAATTACGATCTTGAAAATGAACTGCAGCCTCAGCCACACTCACCCACCCTTTCAAGCGATGCTATTTGCTACAACGCCTGTAGTCTGGCTAAAGATATTGCAGCCGATGCGCTGGTTGGTATGACGCAGAGTGGCTACACCGGTTTTATGCTTAGCAGTTACAGGCCCAAAGCGCCTTTATTTATATTTACCAAAGAACCCAGCCTTATTGACCAGCTCAGCCTGGGTTGGGGCATCAGAGCATTTTTTTATAATGATGAAGCGCATGAGTTTGATAAGATTGTTGCAGATCAGATTAAAATATTGAAAGAAAATGATTTTATCAAAGAAGGCGATAAAGTGGTAAGTACAGGCAGCACACCGGTACATTTAAGGTTAAGAACCAATACTATTAAAGTTACGGATGTGGAATAGAAGAACTTTATTGAAAAAAAAGCCTGCACAAACTTGTACAGGCTTTTTTAATGCTTATAGTTTTTTAAAAAGAGGAGTCGCTATCATCTCCAACCAGATTGATCTGGTAACTGTAAATACCGTTGTAGCCGGGGTAAACGCCCTGCAGTTCTACTGTACTTCTGCTGGCACTCATGGCAGTTGCCAGTTCATCCATATTTTTTACAGTGCGACCGTTAACAGCGGTAATAACAAATCCTTTTTCCATCCGCGTTTTGCCTAATGGTCCTTCCGGGCGGATGTTGATAACCTTCACACCACCTTCAAACCGGTACCTGGTCAGTTCTTTAGCCGGAACGTTTTGCAGTTCCACTCCCAGTTGATCCTGCAACTGCTGTGCATTTGATACTTCTATTTTGCTGGGCTCTCCGCTAAGTGTTACGGTAGTGGTGTATTCTTTTTTATCTCTCAGATAAGAAATTTTTACTTTATCGCCGGGTTGCAAAACGCCAATTCGACCCGCCATTTCCAGGCCAGAACTAACACTTACATCATTTATCTTAGTTACGATATCGCCTCTTTTAATTCCGGCTTTAGCAGCGCCGCCATCTGTAGGGGCAGCCGCTACATATACGCCCTGTCCTGCCTGTAACCCGGCTCTTCTTAAGTATTCATCATTGGTTACGCCAGAGGTATTGTCAGCATACTGTATGCCCAGGTAACCACGTCTTACATCGCCATACTTTACTATATCGTTTACTACTTTTCTTACCAGGTTGGATGGTATGGAAAAGGAATATCCTACATAAGTGCCGGTAGGTGCCAATATATTGGAGTTAATGCCAATCAGTTGCCCTTTGGTATTTACAAGAGGCCCGCCACTGTTTCCCTGATTAACGGCAGCATCTGTTTGTATAAAAGATTCTACCGGCGACTGGCTTTGCTGCATGTTCACGCCCGTGCTTCGGCCCAGAGCGCTGATAATGCCCGCGGTAACGGTAGCTTCCAGCGCAAGCGGATAGCCAACTGCCAGCACCCACTGTCCAACCTTAAGGTCGTCAGAGTTGCCATAAATAAGATGGGGTAATCCTGTTGCATCAATTTTCAAAACAGCAAGGTCGGTATTAGGATCTCGTCCAACAACTTTTGCAGTATAAGTTCTACGGCCTTCGTTTAAGGTTACTTTAATTTCAGTAGCCACGCCTCCGCGGCCATCAGAGATCACGTGGTTATTGGTTACAATATATCCATCCTGGCTAACAATTACGCCGCTACCACTTGCACGCTGTTCACGCATTTGCGGCGCCATGTCGCCAAAAATATCACCAAAGAAATCTTCAAACGGGTCGTTTGATCGTTGATTTTGCTTGGCCTGCGCCTGAATGCGGGTTTTAATGTGTACCACTGCAGGTATAGCTGTGGCAGATGCGCTGGTGAAATCAGTTGGTTCGGCAGCATTGCCACTTTTATCAAAAAAGCTGGCGTAGTTAGCTGGTAGTTTACCATCCGCCGGCATACCCACCATCGAATCACTGCTTCTGAAAAACCTGCCATATACCCACATGCCAGCAAATGCTGATAAAACACTTACTAAAATCACAAGTAAAATTTGTCTTGCTTTCATATTTTTTCCTTTCTTTTAATTGTTCATTTTATGTCAAAAACTGTGCCCTGTGTTTGCAAAAATAACAAACTGTCAGCCTTAGGAGTAATTGTAAAACAGGGTTTAACAAAGTTTTACTAAAGTCTTCGTACTTCTATTGTAACATTATAAATGCTTACAAACCGGAAAGAAATTGTAACGTATCAACTCCGTCAGCATACTGATCAATTTCGGGACGTTGTGCCTGGCCAAAAGGTATATGGTTTTTACCGGTAATACACTGAACCTGGTTATTGCCTAAATTGGTTACGATGTTTTCTTCAATGTCATAGTATTCGTAATTCAACTGGCTTACCGGTGAAAAAATGTTTTTATCTTCAACCAGCAGCAGCGCTTCAGTACTCATGTAATATTTATTGTTTAAAACATGAAGCGCCAGGTTGTAATCATAGTTGTTTTTGTATTTGTGATGGTCTGCCAGATAGGCATATTTCTTAAACACATTGATAAGTGGTTCAAAGTCGTATTGCTGCGGCACGTATATTTTTGTGATATTTCTGCATCCCATTCCAAAATACAAATGCACGTCATCCGCCAAAGCGTTAAGTTCACCGGCACTTTCAAGCCCTGTTAATACGGCAACCGATGTGCGGTTGTGTCTTATGATATGAGGGTATTTTGCAAAATAGTATTCAAAATATACTGCCGTACTGTTGCTGCCGGTGGCAATATAGGCATCGCAACCTTTCAGCATATCTGCAAAAGCTATAAAATGCTTTAACTCAGGAGACCATTCTATCAGTTTTTCTACAAGATGTTTTAATAGTATTTCATCTTTTGAGGAAGTCTTGATCAGCGCTTTATGACCGGTGATGAATACACATAAAAAGTCATGAAAGCCAACCAACGGAATATTGCCCGCCATGGCAATCCCCACTATTTTCGGGTGTTTATTTTCCTCGGTAATAGAAGAGTATTGCGCCACCCAGTTTTTGAGTATATCTTTTTGCAAAAAACTGTTTACAATGGTTTCAACTGATAGGTCGATAAACTCAGGCAAAAACCAGCCGTTTGAAAATGACGCCTGCTGTTTTATATCCTGCCAATTATCAGTTTTTTCTATCATGTATTGGCCTAATTTTACCAGCAATTCTATACGTTGTGATAATTTAAGTTGCATGCACTAAATTTGTGTTGTGTTGTTTTGATTGTGGATGATGGGCATAAATAACTAATTTTACACACCGATTAACAACAACTACTGTTTTAAAAACGCAAAAATAGTTTTAAACAAATAAAAATCAGATTATGGCTATCAAAATTACAGAAGAGTGCATCAATTGCGGTGCTTGCGAACCAGAATGTCCTAATAATGCAATTTATGAAGGTGGCGTAGAATGGGCAATAGCTGACGGAACTACTGTTACAGGTGAATACACACTTCACGATGGAAGCAATGTGGATGCAAATTCTAAAAACAATCCAATCAGTGTAGATACTTATTATATAGTACCCGATAAATGTACAGAATGCCAGGGCTTTCACGAAGAGCCCCAGTGCGCATCTGTTTGTCCGGTTGACTGTTGCGTGCCAGACGAAGAATACCAGGAAACCGTGGATGAATTGCTGGCTAAAAAAGAGAAACTACACGCATAAGCTTTTATTAGTTTTTTTAAAATTTTATACAGGGTTGTTCCGTATGTTTGTGTGCGGAACAACCTTTTTTATTCAAGTATATGAAAAGAAATATAGCGCTGGTAACCGGCGGCCTCTCTGGCGAATCAGTAATATCTTACAAAACTGCTGCAACCATTTACAACAATTTAGACAGAGAAAAATACAACGTTCATAAAATTGATATTACCACTCAAGGTTGGTTTTATGAAGAAGCTTCCGGCAACCGGCTGGCCATTGATAAAAACGATTTTTCAATTAAAACTGATGGCCAAAAAATAATTTTTGACGCGGTATTGCTGGCCCTGCATGGTACGCCTGGCGAAGATGGAAAACTACAAGGCTATTTCGATATGCTGGGTATTCCTTACACAGGTTGCAATGCCACCACTTCCGCCATCACCTTCAACAAAAGCTATGCAGTAGGCGTGGCGCAGAAAGGTGGTATTCACGTGGCTCAGTCAGTTTTACTTTTCAAACATTCAACCATTGAGCCTGAAGCTGTTTTACAACAATTAAAACTGCCTTTGTTTGTAAAGCCCAACAATGGTGGCAGCAGCATTGGCATGAGCAAAGTATTACAACCAGAAGAACTGAAAGATGCTATCCAAAAAGCCTTTCAGGAAGATGACCAGGTGCTGGTAGAAGAAATGGTTCAGGGCCGGGAATTTACTGTAGGCGTTTACAAAGCACAGGGCGCCATCATCACGCTGCCGCTAACCGAGGTAAAAGCGCACGATACAAATGTGTTTTTTGATTTTGAAGCAAAATACGGCGGAAAGTCAGATGAGATCACCCCGGCTGAAGTGGATGAATCTGTAGCAGAAAAAATCAGGTCTGCCGCCAGGCGCATTTACGAAATATTTAATTGTAAAGGCGTCATACGAATTGATTTTATCTTTAATCAAGAAAAAGGTGTGCCTTACATGCTTGAAGTAAACACCATTCCGGGCCAGAGTGCGGCCAGCATTGTACCGATGCAGGTGCAGGCGGCTGGTGAAAACCTAAAAGATTTTTACACTCATCTGGTAGAAGAATGTTTTGCTTAAGAAATTTGGAACCCGGCATTCGCGGCGTATTTGAACAAAAAAGCGATTAATGTATATTTACGATGTTAAAATGAGAAGATGTTTAAGTTTATAACCAACAGGCCCCTTTGGGTGAACATATTGGTGGGCATAATTTTGGCGCTCGGCATTTTTGTAGGCATTATTTCCATGCTGGGATGGTTTACCAACCACAACGATGCTAAAACGGTTCCGCCGCTATTAGGAAAAACGCTTGAAGAATCGCAGCGGATCCTGGATAAAGTAGGCTTTGCCCTGGAAATACAGGACAGTGTGTACATTGATTCTTTAAAGCCATTTCAGGTAGTGCGCCAGGTGCCGGATGAATATGAAGTGGTGAAATCAAGCCGCACAGTTTATATTACCATCAACCGCGGGGTGCCGCCTTTGGTAGAAGTGCCTAACGTGGTGGGCTACAGCCTTCGCAATGCAGAAATGGTGCTGGTCAATGCTCATTTGAAATTAGGAGATACCACCTTCAGACCAGACTTTGCTAAAAACTCTGTACTGGAACAATTGTATAATGGCGTGACCATACAACCCGGCGCCAAAGTACGGCAAGGCAGCGCAATCAGCCTAATTATTGGCAATGGGCTTGGCGGTAGGGTTATTGCTGTGCCGAACCTGATTGGTATGACCTACGCCGAAGCAAAAGCTTTGCTTGACAGCAACGGCATTATGCTGGCATCAGTTATTCCCGCGGCTGATGTGGTAGACCAGGCCAGTGCCTACATTTACAGGCAAAATCCTGACAGATTTGATGAGGAAGGTAACCTGCGTACCATCCGCCCCGGCCAGGTGCTGGATATCTGGCTGAGCGTGGAAAAGCCTGTTATCAATACGCCGGGCCTTAACAGTAGCGAAAACGACCCGATTAGTGACCCCAATAGCAACCAGTCAGATAGTACATGGTAAACAAAAACACCCTGCAATTTTTTAACCAATTATATCAAAAACAATGGAAACAATAACTGTTCAGCAACTCAAACAAAGAATAGAAAATGGTGAGAAGATTAACCTGATAGATTGCCGCGAGCCCGCGGAATTTGAGGAATATAACATTGGCGGCAAACTGATACCGCTGGGCCGATTTCAAAACATGGATGTGGATGAACTGGAAGCTTTAAAAAACGAAGAGGTGATTATACACTGCCGCAGCGGTAAACGCAGCGCTGCAGCTTGCTCTATCTTAGACACCATGGGCTTTGCAAAAACCGTGAATGTAGAAGGAGGCGTTTTAGCGTGGAAAGAAGCTTTTGACCAGGAATAATTTTTTTGGTTTATTGATTGATTAGGTAAAAATTTCAATCAATTGCTGAATCAATATTTGATCGTTCTCTAGTTCACGGCGCTGCTCAGCTATAAAGTTATTTTCATACAGGCTGCCCACCACGCTTTCCATTTCCTGTAGGTTGTCATACATCATGTTGCAAAAAGGATTATCATAATCTTTTGCCTTTGATTCTATTACCTTCCGGTTGATCCATTCTTTTGTTTCAAGGGTTTTATATAATATGCTTCTAATAAAAAATTGATCTATTTGTTCAGGCGACATCTCTAACAAATGATACATGCAGCTTAGCGCATGCACCAATTTATTATAAGGGTAATTGGCAGATTGCATTTTATAAAATTCATGTACCTCCGCCCATGATGCAATGCTGCCATTCCTGATGCCATCCAGCAATTCATTTAAATCATGCTCCGGTATTAACTGCCCGCCAATGTTTTTCCAGTTGTGGCGTTCTGACTGCTGTGGTAGTGCTTTTTGTAATGCTTCGGCTGATAAAATTTGGTTGGCGCTAATGAAGGTGATTAGTTGTTCATAACAATAATATTCAGCCATTTTTTTATACAGGTTGTATGCCTTTTGTACCTTTACTATCTTAACTTTTCTGTCAGAGTTTTCAAAGCCTGTCGCCAGCACTTCCAATTGTGTTATCACTGATGATTCCGTATGTAAAAGTGACTTGCCTTTTTGTATATGGTCATTGTCGCTGCCTACCATTTCGTGATGCTGGTAGAAGGCTTTGCCCGTAAATTTTTCCAGCAGGGTTAGCGCGTTGAGTATTTCGGTAATTGTATCCGGTGCCAGGAAATTATATTCAATTAGCTGAACTTTATTCTGGCGCTTATCACGCAAAGCAAATTTACGCTCATTACGCAGAATCGCATACATGTTATACATCAGCCAGTATGCCGGCATTACAATCAGCGTATTGGTATGAACTTCATTGGCCACTAAAGAAAAAGGCAGCGGTAAATCCAGCTCTGCAGGAAAATCGCCTTTAGCAATCATGGTGTATGAGGCAAACCTTGAGTTGTGTTTTAAGCTCACGCACAGTCCCGGCCAAAAACCGCGTCCAGCCTGCAATTCGCCATCAGCGCCACGGGAGTTGTGGTTAGAACCAATAGTAGCGCCAGCAGCCATATTGCTTTGCCCTAATAAAAGCGACGCGCATAAAAATGAATTGTTGTGATGCTGCTCATGCGCGGGAAAAATGAGCGAGTTCAGCACTTCGCAGCAGGAAATGGTGGAGTTTTCACCCAGGTAAGAGTTGATAAGCCTTGCGCCGTATTTTAACTGCGAAAAGGAACCTAGAATAAAGCGCACGGCCTTAACGCCGTAAAACGAGCGGCTACCATAACCCATTATGCCGTTTACCATTTCGCAGCCTTCGCCAATTTGAGATTTTGCTTCGGCAGAAGAATTGATGGTGAGATTCTTTAACTTATTGGCGCCTTTCAAATACGCATCGCTGCCAATTTTTACATCTTTTATAATATGACAGTTTTTGATGACAGTGCGGGTGCCCACCGTACCGTAATAACCGCGCAGGGAGTCAAATTCTTTATGTGTGAATTGTTTAAAGGCATTCATCACAGCCTTGTCGCCCCGGTATTTGCTCCACAGCCAGGCATCACTGGTAAGCATGCCGTCAAAGGGAATTACTTTTCTGCCTGCATTCTCGTTGCGTAGTTCCAGCCAGATCCTAACGTCTTCTTTTTCGCCATCTTTCAGAATGCCGTTTCCAAATTTCGCGTGCGAGGTGGTGGACATTTCATTTACATTGGCAATGATCACTTCATCATCCAAAATATAATAGCTTAGAAAACGCGCGTTTTGAATAGAAACGTTGTTGCCAATATCACAACTTACTATAAGGCTGCGGTAAATACCTACCGGCACCCGCAGCTCGCTAAATTCCATGTAACAGGGTTCCAGCCTGCCGATTCGTACAAGCCCGAAAAAAGTACATTCTTCGATCAGGTTGATATCTATGCCATCTCGTACCAATACATTATCCCAGTTGTTGCTCCGGTTACCGTTGGATACAAGTATGGTAAGCTCCTGACTTGTGAGCGGCCGGTAGTCGGTGGCGGGGTTTTGCTGAAATCTCAGGTAATATTCATCTTTCCCTTCAGGCAGAAATGCTGCCGGTATAAAATGATAGCCCAGGTTTTCTATGGGCTGCTTGAGTATGTTGTTCATTGTTTGTAATTATAATAGAGCGCTTTGTTACAGTTGCGCATTATTTTTTGCGAAGGCTTTTGTTTTGTAAGGCGCAAAAATAAGGGGTTTTAAGAACTGCGCAACCGATTGCACGGGCAATCTATGTAAGAAACGGCGATTGGAATAATGAAATTGATAAATAAGTTGCAGCCTGCGATTATTACACCATGCTGCCAGAAAGAAGTGCAAATGCTATGGAAAAGTATAAAATAATGCCGGTAACATCTACCAGTGTGGCCACAAATGGCGCCGAGCTAACGGCTGGGTCAGCGCCCAGGCGCTTTAACAATAAGGGAAGCATGCTGCCGGCAATAGTGCCCCAAAGTACAATGCCCAGCAATGTAAACGATATGGTGAGGCCCAGCAATACCCAGTGTGAACCGTACAGGTTTGGAAAGATGAGGTGATAGGCATAAATGCGCACAAAGCCGATGATACCTAAAACAGTACCGAGCATAAGCCCTGAAGCGATCTCCCGGCGCAGTACGCGCCACCAGTCGCGGATAGTGAGTTCGCCCACTGCCATAGCCTGTATTACAAGTGTAGATGCCTGTGAGCCGCTATTACCACCACTGCTGATGATGAGCGGAATGAAGAGCGCCAGCACTACAGCCCGTGCAATTTCTTCTTCAAAATAAGCCATGGCAGATGCCGTGAGCAACTCGCCCAAAAATAATATAACCAGCCAGGGCACACGCTTTTTAAAAAGCCTGAAAATAGGAATATCTAAGTAAGGCTCTTCAAAAGCCTGTGTACCGCCCATTTTCTGCATGTCTTCGCTAAACTCCTCGCTGGCCACCCACAGCACGTCATCAATGGTTACAATGCCCAGCAGCTTATTGCTGTTGCTTACCACGGGCAATGCCACGCGGTTGTTCATTTTAAACACTTCAGCGGCGCTTTCCTGGTCGTCATAAGCGCTTAATGAGATCACGCGCTCATCCATCAGTTCCGAAACTTTTGTTTTGGGATCATTCAATAAAAATTCACCAATGCGGATGTCATCAAGCAATTCGCCATTTTTATTGATAACATAAATTACGTTGATGGCCTCGCTGTTTTTACCATATTTTTTTATGGTTTGAAAAACCTCCTCAATGGTATTGTTGGCATACACGTACACATAGTCGGGATTCATCAGGCGGCCAATGCTGTTCTCGGGGTAGCCCAGTAGCGTAAGCGTCACACGACGCTCTTCGGGGTCAAGCAATTTGATCAGTTCGCGTACAGCATCCTCTGGCAGTTCTTCAAAAAAGTCGGTACGGTCATCGGCAGGTAATGCATTGAGCAACGCGGCCGTTACACTTGGCGGAAGTTGCTGAATGATGTTTTTTTGGCTGGCACCTTCCAGCAGCTTGAATACATTGATCGCCCTGTGGATAGACATGTTGGCAATGATCTGGCTTTCCTGCTCGGGAAATTCGTAAACAAGGTCTACCACATCGGCAATATTCTGGTCATCAAGAAAATCACTAATCTCCCTGTTCTTACCGGTAGCCAATAATTCTTTAAATGTTTCCTTCAGGCTTATTTCTTCTACCTCTTCGGCCATGCGTCAAATCTACGAATATTCGTGCAACGATGTTTGTGAACTATATGATTGTTACAGAATTAGCTAAAAACATAATGATTCTGAAGCAACGAAACATCACTCAGCATGATTTTGACATTTCATATCCTTGTATCTTACAATCCTGATTATTTTTGCTGCATGATAGCGCCTTGTTTATACATTGCAGAAGCCGGTACCAAAGGCCGGGGAGTTTTTACAGCTGCCGATATTACGGCTGACTCTGTTATTGAAATTGCTCCCGTGGTGGTAATGCCCGATGGTGAACGGAAACTGATTGACCAAACCCTGCTGCATGATTATATTTTTGAATGGGGCGACGGTACGCAGGAATGCTGCCTGGCGCTGGGCTGGGTATCTGTTTACAACCACTCTTACACCAGTAACTGCACATACGATATGGATTATGATGAAAAAACCATTACTATACAAACCATCAGAAAAATAAAAGCAGGAGAGGAGCTGACCATTAATTACAATGGAACCTGGAATAATGATAAAAAAATATGGTTTGATGCTGAATGAACAAACGCCGTCATGAATCAAAATGAACTTTTACGGTTTGATACATTAACTGATTTTGCTTGATGGCAGCCGAGCGCCCTGCCTTTTCAGAAAAACCTTTCAACCCGAAAAGCCCCGCGGCATTGCCTTTGTTGATGGCAATTTCAAGATAGTCGGCACTGTTAAAGTAAGCCAGCTTTTCACCTTCCTGCACATCGGCGTAAGATTCACTGATCCGGTCAATAATCTCATCGCGTAAAAAATGAATCTTAAAACTTCGGCCCTTGCGGTATTCTTCAAATTGTTTGCGGGTGATGTTCACCACCACGTTTTCAAAATTGTCAATAAAGATGATCTGCCCTTCGATGATATCGGTGTTTTCAATGGGCTGCAAAGGATTTTTTTCCCTGAAACTCACGTCGGGCGTGCCGATGGATTGTATGGGTTCGCCGTCCAAAATTCTTTTAATCGTATCGGCCATCAGGCTGGTAATATACAATGTGCTTTTACCGGCGTTTTTATCCAGAGGTATGCCCATCACCATCTCAGGCTTTTCTTCCAGTATCATATTCAGCAAGCCATTGTCTGCACACATGATGTACTGGTTTTTATGAAACACCAGCAGTAGGTTTTTGGGTTTGCGGTCAAAAAGGTTTACCAATATAAGGTGAAATGTAAATTCAGGAAAATTTTTAAAAGCGCCACGGCAAACGTATGATGCCTGGAAGAGATTGAAAGGAGAGATGTTGTGTGAAATATCTACCAAATGCAGGTCACGGTTCACTTGCAGCAACTGGGCTTTAATGGCGCCAACCAAATAATCGGTGTTCCCAATGTCTGATGTAAGTGTAATAAAGTTCATCCTGCTTTAGCTAAAAATCAATTCCTGCAAAGTAAAAAAGCCTGCCTATTTTACCAATTGCTTGTTTTTGAAGTAAAACTTGTGTACCAGTTTATCTGCCAGCCCCGGGGCCATCTTGTTCAGCCACACGGTTTCTTTTCCCTGAAGGGTGAGTACCAGCGTTCTCTTTTTTTCTTTGATGGCTTTCAGTAAATGTTCAGCACATTCATCAGCCGGCATGAGTTTTCCTTCGTCCATCGGGTTTTTTTCCTGCGTTTCGCCCTTATCATCAAGCGCCCTCTCGCGTATGCCCGATGTTGTAAAGCCGGGGCATACCCACATCACGTGCACATTGTCATCCATCAGTTCCACGCGCAGCGCTTCTAAAAATCCCTGCAGGGCAAATTTGCTGGCACTGTAACCCGTGCGGCCAGGCAGCCCCCTATAACCGGCAATAGATGATACACCCACCACCGTTCCGCTGCGCTGAATGATATGAGGAATAGCAAAGCGGGTGCAATACACCGCTCCAAAAAAATTTATGTCCATCACGCGGCGAATCACTTTCACGTCCAGCTCTTTAAACAACCCGCGCATGCTAATGCCCGCGTTGTTGATCAAAATATCAATGCCGCCAAAAACCTGCACGGTAGAGTCAATAAATCTTTTACATTCATGTTCGCTGCTCACATCTGCCACCAGTGTATGCAACGGCAAAGAAGGGTGTGTAGCCTGCAGTTCGTACAACCTGTCGTGGTTGCGCCCGCAGGTGGCCACTTTAGCGCCAAGCGTTAAAAGCCTCGTTACAAGCGCTTTTCCAATGCCATCGGTGCCGCCGGTAACCACGGCTACTTTATCCTTAAAATATTGATGCATAATTTAAACAAACCTAATTAAAAAATAACTTCAAACCAATTTCGATTGTATTAGCGGCGGCAGTAAATTGTTTACTTTTATGCCAAACAGAAAAATTTATGGCATCCTGGTTGCGTCGCAATTACTT